>NZ_JASPHJ010000007.1:25218-25550 GCF_030229085.1 Corynebacterium sp. MSK158 | reverse complement strand
ATCACTAGGCTCATCCGACTCAGAAGGCTCATCCGACTCAGACGGCTCATCACTAGGCTCATCCGACTCAGAAGGCTTATCCGACTCAGACGGCTCATCACTAGGCTCATCCGACTCAGAAGGCTTATCCGACTCAGACGGCTCATCACTAGGCTCATCCGACTCAGACGGCTTATCCGACTCAGACGGCTCATCACTAGGCTCATCCGACTCAGACGGCTCATCACTAGGCTCATCCGACTCAGAAGGCTTATCAGTCTTCTTAGAAGTTACAGTCTGATCCTCATCATCGATGTCCTTATGCTCAGCAATCTCATTCGGCTGGTCATTAT
>NZ_JASPHJ010000007.1:0-25118 GCF_030229085.1 Corynebacterium sp. MSK158 | reverse complement strand
ACCTCATCAACAATCTTGGCACCAGCAACAACCTCATGAGAACCATCCTCAAAATCAGCATTCGTGCTGATCTTCGGAGTCTTCTTAGAAGTTACAGTCTGATCCTCATCATCGATGTCCTTATGCTCAGCAATCTCATTCGGCTGGTCATTATCAGGGGTGTCCTCACCGAACTCATCGACCTCAGTAGAAGTCAACTCCTCAAACGCAACCGCAGCCTCAACCGGCTCAGTCACATCATCGTTGACGGTGATGGTGACAGGCTCCTTGCCCTCGGACTTCTCCGGCTTAAAGGTAGCTTCACCCTTGCCCAGGACAGTCTTGCCATCATCCTTAGAAATGAGCTCAGCCTTCAGAGTGTATTCCTTACCCGGAACCAGACCCTCATAGGAAACCTCATCAACAATCTTGGCACCAGCAACAACCTCATGAGAACCATCCTCAAAATCAGCATTCGTGCTGATCTTCGGCTCAAGCTTCTTCTCCTGCTCGCTGGAAGTAGGGGTCGGTTCCGGATTAGGAACTACATCAGTAGTTTTGCCTGGAGTCGGCTCGTCAGTATCCTCCGTGGTGGTTTCCTCAGAGTCAGACGGCTCAGAATCAGAAGTCGTCTCGCTAGAAGAAGTCTCCCCTTCCGGATTCTCAGAGGTAGTCTCTTCGGTCGTATTCTCGTCGGAGGTCGTCGGCTGCTCGGAGCCGCCGCCGTTATCCGGATTGTCCGGAAGACCAGGCTGGTCCGGGGTGAACACACGCTGATTACCCTTCAGCGAACCGTGATCCGAGGTCAACGTACCTCCAGGACCAACGATAGTAATATAAGCGTCCTCAGGAGCCTTTGGTATTGAAACCGACGGATCTTTTTCGAGAATAAACGCTCCCTTGTCAGGGCGATTAGGATCTCGCTTGATTACGAAGCCAGTTAGCTGAGTGAATTCTTCTGCACTGCCTTTATAGTTATCCCATAATGCACTGGCGTCACCTTGCGAGCTGTGCGTCGGGTTCAAAATGTGCTCTCGAGTATCATTTCGAGCACCTCCGACGTATTTTCCATTGTCGACATTACTACCAATTAAAGCGGCTAGGTACACAGAATAGTTCGCAACAGTCTGCTTTTCACCACGCAACATTGCGTTATGCATCTTTGTTGCGACGTTAATAGCAGCATCGCGATACTCAGGCTCAATCGGTGCTTTACCAGCATTATTCCTGTCATAGGTTTTGCCGGTATTGATCGGCTGCTTCAGTACAGGGTCAATACACCAAGCCCAACCAACGTTCATTTTTCTGTCTGAACCGTCAGGCTCGCCCGTCCAAACCATCGTTCCCCAACTAGGGGAATCTTCTTTAGCGATTTGAGGCAGACCCTTATTGGGCTCGACAGAGAATCGCCCATCCCCGTCTTGCGCCTCCGCCCCAGGAACGGTGATCATGGCCGCAATTACCGCAATTGCAGCGAGCACTGCGGTAAAGACCATCCGCCCCTCTCGGGATATATTTCTTAACTTACTCATTCTTTCCTCTTCAAGCGGTACAAATGCTTACATTCGTTTTCCTGTACAGCGAGTGTTTTCGCTGAGCAGAACCTGAAATTGAGACTTGAACACACTGCAGTTAATCAAGGTTTTGAACCCACATCTGGATTAACTCTTATTGTGCTCTCAGGATAATATCACGGGAAAATTTAAGGCGCCAGTCAGAAAGCTTTAGAAAACTGCAGGTTATACAGGATTTCTAATTTCATACCCACAGGTAGATATACTTATTTCCACGGTTAACCTAGTGTTAAATACATATGTTCGACGTACCCTAGGCCTTTCTTAAGGTTGGGACACCATGCCAATGACTTAATCAATACTAAGATTAGCTTTAACAATACCCATGTAAATACTTCTATACGCTGCGCTTTATCTAATTTCATGCAAGTTTGAGAGGAGGGGATTGCGCGCAATTTCTTCGCGCTACTCCGCTACCATTCATAGAAATTTGGTGTTACAGGTGTGACTGGAGAGCATTCGATAGGGTTGCACACACGTTCAACATCTTAGAAATGTAGTAATCATTAACCCTATTGCCATTCACCTTCAAAAAGGTATATGTGAGCGAAAACTCTGCCCAGGGTCGTCACAATCACACTTAGGAACCCCGAACAGGGAGTGAGGGAGAATTGGACAAAGTAAAATCCGCACGGGCATCGGCAAGCGGATGCTTTACCGAGGCCGCAGTGCGGATCCTGGAATGAACTAGGCCTTAAAGAACGGCAGTAACCTGGTAGCCCTTTTCCTGCAGGAGCTGGGAAACCGCCTCAAAAGTATCGCCATCCTTGTCCGGGTTGTAGGTCTCCGGGTTCAGGGCAATATGGGCGGTGTCGCCTTCGTAACGGACGCTGATGAAGTCGTAGCCGGCTTCGGCATGGGCGGCGTCGATAAGCGCCTGCACGTCGTCGGTGTTGCCCTGCCCAGCAACGGCAACCTGCTCCTGCTCAGGAGCCGGCGCAGCCTCCTGCGCCGGGGCGCCCAGGCCGAAGAAGCCCATAATCGTGGCTAGCAGGCCGCTCACAAGCTTGATAATCATTGAAGTAACTCCCTGTGTAGTAATACGCGGGAATAGGGCCCGCGAAAGCTGAAAACTCTCAGTACTTAAAGCAATCTTAACTTTAGCTTAGTATCTAGTTACGTTCAACAGGGAAAGCCTTAATTCACCAAGTCATGAGCTTGTGGGCGGTTAAGGGTCGATGAAAACGCCACAGCGCCCGTGCTCCGTCTCAATGACGGGACACGGGCGCTTTCACTCAATTAGGTCTCAATCCCTTAGAGGGACCAAGAGCTGGATAGGGATAGGAACCTTTGCTGTCTGCTTGGAGGGCTAGAAGAAACATCGTGCAGAGAGCCAGTTCAGCTGTGCTAGAGAGTGGGGCTCTCACCCCAGGCTAATAAGGACTACATCCTTACTGGTCTTCCATCACATCATGACGAATGATGGTCTGGTCGCGGCCCGGACCAACGCCGATATAGGAGATACGGCAGCCAGACAGCTCTTCCAAGCGCAGGACGTAATCCTGCGCCTTCTGCGGCAGCTCCTCAAAAGTGGAGCACTCCGTGATGTCCTCATCCCAAGCCGGCATGGTCTCGAAGATGGGCTCGGCGTGGTGGAACTCGGACTGGGTAAGCGGCAGTTCGTCATAGCGCTTGCCATCGACGTCATAAGCCACGCAGATCGGGATCTCGCCAATGCCGGTAAGAACGTCCAGCTTGGTCAGGAAGTAATCGGTAAAGCCGTTAACGCGGGTGGCATAGCGCGCCACAACGGAGTCATACCAACCACAACGGCGCTTGCGGCCGGTGTTCACACCAATCTCGCCGCCGGTGGTCTGCAGGTACTCGCCCCACTTATCAAAGAGCTCGGTGGGGAACGGGCCGGCACCCACGCGAGTGGTATAAGCCTTGATGATGCCCAGCGAGGTCTTGATGCGCGTTGGGCCAATGCCGGAGCCCACGGAAGCACCACCGGCGGTCGGGTTAGACGAGGTCACGAACGGGTAGGTGCCGTGGTCCACGTCGAGCATGGTGGCCTGGCCGCCCTCCATAAGCACGTGCTTGCCAGCTTCGAGGGCTTGGTTGAGCTCCAGCTCGGCGTCGATAACCATCGGGCGCAGGCGGTCGCGGTAGCTCAGGAAGTACTCCACAATCTGGTCCGCCTCGATGGCCTTGCGGTTGTACATCTTCACCAGCATCTGGTTCTTGATATCCAGCGCGGATTCCACCTTCTGGCGCAGGATGGACTCATCAAAAATGTCCTGCACGCGGATGCCAATGCGCGCGACCTTATCGGCGTAGGTCGGGCCAATGCCGCGGCCGGTGGTGCCGATAGCGCGCTTGCCCAGGAAGCGTTCCTGCACGCGGTCCAGGGTCTGGTGGTACGGCGCCACCAGATGCGCATTGGCGGAAATCTTCAGGCGCGAGGCGTTCGCACCGCGGGCCTCAAGGCCATCAATCTCATCAAAGAGCGCCTCAAGGTTGATCACTACGCCATTGCCCAGCACTGGGGTGGCGTTCTCGGACAAAATGCCGGCCGGCAGGAGCTTCAGCTCGTATTTTTCGCCGCCTACCACGACGGTATGGCCGGCGTTATTACCGCCGTTCGGCTTGACCACATAGTCAACCTTGCCGCCGAGGATGTCGGTCGCTTTGCCCTTGCCTTCGTCGCCCCACTGGGCGCCGACAATGACGATCGCTGCCATTGTTTAGTCACTTCCTCATAATTGAAGCCAAAATACTCTCCAACTTTACACTTTCCCGGCGCAAAAAGCCCGCGTAGCATTGTCCGCATGCGTTTTTTGTTCCTCCGTTGCGGTGCCCCGGGCGTGGCCATGCCTGCCGACGCC
Source organism: Corynebacterium sp. MSK158 (assembly GCF_030229085.1). Lineage (NCBI taxonomy): Bacteria > Bacillati > Actinomycetota > Actinomycetes > Mycobacteriales > Corynebacteriaceae > Corynebacterium > Corynebacterium sp. MSK158. The sequence goes on along the minus strand of NZ_JASPHJ010000007.1, from coordinate 20,737 downwards.
CATGATCTCTCCCCCATCCCTACCCGCAAAGAGCTCGCGCTTATCGACGCCTTCCTCAACCCCCTCCTCCCCACAGACCCCACTCCCTCGCTCGATGACATCGCCGCGCAACCCGACGTCCGCCACCTCGGTGCCCCCGAACCTGCCCCACAGGCCCCGCACTTAGCTGAGCCCGCCCGCATCGTCGTCGCCGGCTCCGATGCCGCCCTTTCGGCCGTGCTGACCCGCCTCATGCGCTCCGACCGCCTCTGGGCCGAAGTCGCCTTCATCCCCGTCCCCTCGGCCGCAGCCTCTGCCCCCTCAACCACCGCGCCGGCCGCCTCCCCCGCATCCGCCACATCCGCGGCCGCGCAGAACTGGGGACTCCCCACCTCCCCGGCCGAGGCTCTCGACTTCGCCCGCACGGCCCCGGTCCGCCCTGCGCCGCTCATCCGCAACGATTCCGGCCTCGCCGTCGCAGGCTCCGCCACTATTTCGGACGCCGCAAATGGCTCTTTCACCGGCGAAATCATCATCGACGACCACACCCTAGCCGCCACTTCCCCCAAAACCTTTGGCGCGCGCCTCGTCCCGATGACCGACGCCCCCGGCATCCTCGCCGCCCGCGCCACCTCCCCCGTCGAGTCGCAGGGCCGCCTGCGCTCGCTCCTGCGTAAGCCCGGTCAGCTCGACCCCGAATCCGTCAGCACCGGCCGCGCGGTCCAGGCTGGCGGCCCGCAGCTGCGCGTCATCGTCGATTCTGTCCCTCACAAGCGGCCGGTGACCCGCGTGACGTTCTACCGCCACCTGCGCGACCTCCAAATCGTCCGCCCTTAGTCCTCGCGCCCCCACACCTCCGGCGGGTAGGCCGGGTGCTGCGAGGTCGGCACGAGGTGCGCCACGGCCGACTCGCGCGAGAGACCACACACCATCAGCATGTCCACCACGATGGAGCGCGTTTGGCCCAGAATCATATAGGCCGAGAGCGTGCCTTCTTTATCGATAATGTCCAGCCCGGCGCGCCCGCCCACGATGCGCAGGCGTTGCACAAGGTCCGGAATCTCAATCGCCTCGTCGTGCCCGTGCTGTTTGCCTTGGCCGTAGAGCTCGCTGATAGCGAGGATGACGTCGGAAAGCTCATCGAGCAACTCCAGCTGCTCGTCCGAAACCTTATCGCGGTCCTCCGTCAGGCCCAGGGCCTGGCGCGAGAGCACGCGTACCCCGCGCACCGCGTTATCCACCGGCATGAGGATGCGCTCCAGCGAGCGAATGCTGCGCCGCGAGGCCCACAACAGCGGCGAGACCTCCGAGGCCTCCCTACCCGATTGCGCCGCGCTCAGCAGAGTATTGATGCTATTTTGCGTACCGCGTACCGCCTCGCGCGCATCGCGGATGACGGCGGGGTCTTGGTGGCGGATGCCATAAGTGACGTCGGCAAGAATGCTCGAGGCAATTTTTAACACCTTCGAGACCTCGCGCCGCGCCTCCACCAACGGAGAATTGGGAATCAGCGCAATGGTGATAAGGCCAATGCCAGAGCCAATCATCGCGTCAATCGCGCGGTGCAGGCCGCCTGGGCCCTCTGTGGGTGGGAAAATCGTGGCGATCAAAATTGCACCGAAGACAATCTGGTTGGTCACCAGCGGCGACTTGGTCAAAAAGGAGCCCACCACCAGGCCCGCGCCCACAATGAAGAAAATCTGAAACGGCCCCTGCCCCACAATCTGGAAGAGCAGGTCGCCCACGGCCACGCCAATGATGCCGCCAATCGACATCTCCAGCGCCTTTTTCATCCTGTCCCCGCCCGAAAGCCCCAGAATGATGACCGCGGAAATCGGTGCGAAGAACGGCTGCGGGTGCCCCACCACATCGCCGGCCACCCAGTACGCGAGCGCCGCGCCAATGGTCGCCTGGATGATGTAGACAAACCGCGAGCGGATGCGGTTTACCCGCGAGAGCACCGAGCGGTCAATCACCCGCAGCTTTTGCCGCGTTGAGACTCTTTCCTTCGCTTCCGACATGCCTTCCAGCATAGAAGACCGCCCTTACCATCGCCGCCGTCCCCGCGCATCTCGGCCGCCGGCCGGCTTGTGGATAGCTCTTGCCGACGCCCCCTTTCCCCCACCTATCCACAATTTCTACCTCCCCGGCCGCGCACCGCTTGTCCGGCCCTCGAATCCCTTTTAGCTTCGGCCGTGTGAACACCGAATTTCTCTTGCTATGCCGCCGCGGCGTCGACCTCGTCGCCGAATTTCAGGGCTGCTCCGAAGACTCGCTCCTCGAGGCCGGAGCCAGCCCCCTTCTGGCTGCCCAGCTCGCCCGCCTGCAGCACGTCTATTTCGGCCGCACGTCCAATACCCGCAAGCAGCGCCTCGCGCGCGACGCCGCCCGCACCCGTGCCCACGACCTCGCCACGCTCGATAGCATTGAGTCCTATACCCGCCGCGTGCGCGATACCAACCGCGCCTGGGACCTGCGCCTAGAACTCTGTCGCACCGAGGCCCGCCTCATCCCCTCCGTGGCCAAGAAGCTGCTCAAGCAGCTCAATCCTCCCCGTCGCCCCGAACCCGGCGTGCGCTATACCCGCCGCCCCGACGGACCCCACACCATCTCCATTACGGCCGATCCTACCGATATCGCCGATATCAAGGGCGTGCTCTCCTCCGTCAACAAGGACGATCCCCTCGCCGCCGCCAAGAAGGTCCTCCTCGAGGGCAACCCCGGCGCGCTGCCGGCCGTGCACACCAACGTCATCCTCACCTTGGACCAGCTCGACCGCATCGTCGCCGCGCCTTCCGACGCCTCCGATATCACCCTCCAGCTCACCAACGGCGCCCGCATGACCGGCGCGCAACTCGTCGCCCGTGCCTTAGCCCAGCGTGGCTATGTCAGCCTCGTTCACCCCGAGCACGGCCCGGTGAACCTGTATCGCACCGAGCGCATGGCCACGTGGAAACAGCGCATGCTCGCCGCGGCCGAGCACCCCGTGTGCGCGTGGCCGGGCTGCAATATGCCTGCCGACGACGCCCAAGTCCACCACCTCACCGCCTGGTCCGCCGGCGGGCCTACCAACCAAGAAAATCTGGTCACCTTGTGCGCGCACCACAACGCCGTCAACCAAGATGACCCCTCCCGACCCACGGAGCGCGGCCGCATGGTGCGCATCGACGGCCGCGTCGCCTGGGTACCGCCGTGGAGCAACACCCCACGCTTCGTCCCCAGCCCCGCTCGGCCACCGAATCCCCACCCTGAGCCATCCCGGCCCTGGCCCCGCTAGTAGCGCTCGTCGGCCGGACGACGAAGGCACGAAAAAGCCGCCTCCCACGCAGGGAAGCGGCCAATTCAGCGTGCCTTTTACGAGGCTGCCTTAACTGAAATCTACTTGGAGATGGACTTGCCCACAGAGTGCAGGTCCTGGCAGGACTCGATGACGCGCTCGGACATACCCTGCTCTGCCTTCTTCAGGTAGGAGCGAGGATCGTAGACCTTCTTGTTGCCAACCTCGCCGTCGATCTTGAATACGCCGTCGTAGTTCTCCATCATGTGGCGAGCGATCGGGTTGGTAAATGCGTACTGGGTATCGGTGTCTACGTTCATCTTGATGACACCGTAGCGCAGAGCCTCTTCGATCTTTTCCTTCTCGGAGCCGGAGCCGCCGTGGAAGACGAAGTCGAAAGCATACTCGTCCTCACCCAGGCCGAGCTTCTTCTGTGCGACCTTCTGGCCCTCGAGCAGGACCTCTGGGCGAAGCTTCACGTTGCCTGGCTTGTAGACGCCGTGAACGTTGCCGAAAGTAGCAGCCAGCATGTAGCGGCCCTTCTCACCGGTGCCTAGAGCATCGATGGTCTTCTCAAAGTCCTCTGGGGAGGTGTAGAGGTTAGCGCCCGCCTTGGCCTGGACGCCGTCCTCTTCGCCGCCGACGACGCCGATTTCGGCCTCGAGGATGACGTGAGCGTTCTTAGCCTTCTCCAGCAGCTCCTGTGCGATGACCAGGTTCTCGTCGATTGGAATAGCGGAGCCGTCCCACATGTGGGACTGGAACAGTGGGTTCTCACCGCGGTCGACGCGCTCCTGGGAGATTGCCAGCAGTGGGCGGACGTACTCATCGAGTACCTCCTTCTGGCAGTGGTCGGTGTGCAGCGCGATATTCACGCCGTAGTGCTTGGCGGCCTCATGAGCGAATGCGGCCAGTGCCTGAGCACCCTTGACCTTGTCCTTCAGTGCCAGGCCAGAGCCGAAAGCGGCACCGCCGGTGGAGAACTGGATGATGCCGTCGGACTCGGCCTCAGCAAAGCCCTTCAGAGCTGCGTTAATGGTCTCAGATGAGGTGCAGTTGATAGCTGGGAACGCGAAGCCGTTCTTCTTCGCGGTATCCAGCATCTCGTTATAGACCTCAGGGGTTGCAATTGGCATGAGTTTCCATCCTTAAAAAGTGGGTTTGTGGTCAAACACGTTCCAGCACCCAAGTATGCCCGTTTCACGGAAATTCTGCCGCAAAAACCGTGTGACATTTTCGACCCGCTCATTTCCGGAGCCAATCCCCCTCTGAAAAGCGTGGATTATTTAGACATGTGCCGCGTCACGCGAGCGCAGGCCTCCATCAGCATCCACCCGGATAGTTGCACGGACAGATCACGCTCGTCCACGCGGATGATGCCGACCTTCTCACTCATGGTGCGCCGGCCGAAGCCGTAGTTATGCGGCAGGCGCGCATCGGACAACCAGTCGGATCCGAAAATCGGCAGGCCGTCGACCTCGAGGCGGTGCTCCCACACCGACTCGGCTGAGGCCACCACCATGCGCGCGGCCAGCTTTTTCGTCGCGCGGTTGGCGGGGGAATCGCCGGGCAGGCGCACAGCGACGTCGGCAAGATAGCGCATCAAAATTCCCTTAAACAGGCCACCGTCGCCATCGCCGGTCTCCCAGTCCACCACGCCCGAAGGCGTAGCCATTCCCGAAGCCATGGTCTGCACCAAGCCCCGGATGCGGATGATGTAATCCATCATCTCGGAAGCCATCTCGGCCTCGTGCACGCTGTCGATGTGCTCCAGATCGCCCACGCCGGCCTTTTCCCGCAGCGCCAGCACGATTTCCAGGCACGCGCCGAGCACTACGCCCTGGCAGTAGGGGTGGATGTTTTTTACCACCTCAGGGCCGTCCATGCGCATGCGGACGCCGTCCATGATGTAGCCGTCGTCGTCAAGCAGGTGGTCATAGATCCAGTCAACGATGTGGCGCGCTTCCTCGATGCGCCCCATCCGCGCGAGCATGATGGCGCCCGGGCCGTTGGAGGGCACGTTCATGAAATTCTCGCCCAGGCGCCACGGCAGCACGCCAAGGTTTTCATCGAGGCCTTCGTGGATATTGCGCTGCAGGGCCGCTAGTCGCTTGGGTGTTTTTGCCTTTTTCAGGCTCTCCACACGGCCGAAGGCCAGCGCGAGCCAGGCCTTGTCGTCGTAGTACTTATTCTTTGTCAGCTGAGCGAGGTTGCGGATGCGAATGCCGCGCAAGGTGTCATAGATGCGGTGGCGGCGCACCTTGGTGTTATTGCGCAGCGCCGCATCGACGAGGCAGTCCAGGTAGTGGGCCTGCCACCAGTAGTGCCAGTGGACAAAGAGTTTTTCCTTCGTGGTGGGCGGCCAGCTAACCACCGCTAGATTGGTGCGAGGCAGGCCCCACACAGAGTGCGCGTGGCGCTCATTGATGGCGGCCTCTGCGAGTTCGGCGCGGTGAGCCCATTTTTCTTCCACGGTTCCTCAATCACTCCAGTCGCACGGGTAGATACAGCTAGTGTAGCGATCTTCCTACCAAGAATTTTCCAGATCGGCGTGCTGGCGGATCCAGGCGTGCATGGCGATGCCGGCCGCGACACCCGCGTTGATGGAGCGGGTGGAGCCAAATTGGGCGATGGAGCAGGTCATCACCGCGGCATCTTGGGCTGCTTGCGTCACGCCGGGGCCTTCCTGGCCGAAGAGCAGCAGGCTGCGCTCCGGCAGCTCGGCCGTTTCCAGGGGCACGCAACCGGGGGTGTTGTCGATGGCAACGACGGTAAGGCCTTCCTCGGCCGCCCACACAATAAGCTTCTCGACGCTCTCGTGGTGCATCAAGTGCTGGTACCTATCCGTGACCATTGCCCCGCGGCGATTCCACCGCCGCCGGCCGACGATGTGCACGGTATCGACGGCGAAGGCGTTGGCGGTGCGCACGACGGTGCCGATATTGGCGTCGTTTTCGAAGTTCTCGATGGCGATGTGCAGGCTATGCCGACGCTTATCGATGTCCCTTTTAATCGCTTCCCTGCTCCAGTAGCGGTAGGCGTCGACGACGTTTCGCCGGTCGCCTTCGGCAAGCAGCTCTGGATCGTATTTCGCGGCCTCCGGCCCTTGCGGCAGCGGACCTTCCCAGGGGCCTACGCCATGGCGGCCCTCGTTCCACTCGGTCGGGCCCTTGGCTTGGTCGGCCGCGCCATCCGCGTTAGGCGAGGTCAAGGTCGCCCAGGCCCAGCAGGGAGCGGTACTCGAGGCCTTCTGCGGCGATGACGTCGCCGGCGCCGGTCTCGCGGTCCACAACGGTCGCCACGCCCACGACCTCGGCGCCGGCCTCGCGCAGCGCGGCCACGGCGGTCAGCGGGGAGTTACCGGTAGTGGTGGTGTCTTCTACGACAAGAACCTTCTTGCCTTCTACGTCCGCGCCTTCGATGCGGCGCTGCATGCCGTGCTTCTTGGCTTCCTTGCGTACGACGAAGGCGTCGATGTCGCGGCCCTCGGCATGCATGATGGAGGTAGCAACCGGGTCGGCGCCGAGAGTCAGGCCACCGACGGCCGCGAAATCCCAATCTGCGGTCAGCTCGCGCAGCAGGGCGCCGATAAGGCGGGACGCTTCGTGGTGCAAGGTAGCGCGGCGGAGATCCACGTAGTAGTCAGCTTCCTTACCTGAGGACAGGGTCACCTTGCCGTGGACGACGGCCAGTTCCTTGACCAGTTCGGCGAGGCGGGCCTTCTTCTCGGCGTCCAGGTTCTGGGCGTGCGCGTTCTGGGCGTTGGTGGTGTGAGAATCCACAGTCATCTGCTCCTTGTTGTGGTTCGGGGGGCGGCGGCCGGCCGCCGGTATCGGACTCTAGGCTACTCTTCCCGGCGCGGGTCCGATTCCTCGGCCGCGCGGGGACCGTCGATGGTGGAGTCGGCGGAGGGGCTGTCAAAGATGGAGGCGGCACGGAACTGCTGGCGCGGCAGGCGGGCGGTGTGGGAATCGGGGGTGGGGCGCTCGCGGCCGTCGGCAATGGCGTCTACTTCGTCGCCGCCGAGGGCACTGTGCTCGACTGGCCCGCGGGTTTCAGAATAGGCCCGAGACGGCATCTGCAAAGGCTCCTCTGGGCGCTGAATGACCGGTCGCTCGAATTCGGGTGCGCCTGCGGTCGGCGCGCCGCCGACGGCCTCGACGATGGGCTGGGCGGGAATCTCGCGGGCTGGATCCAATTCCTCAAGGCGCACGACGTGGGTGGCCGAGGTACGCGGGGGCAGGACGCGGGCGGCGTCGGCAAGCAGGGCGAGAGGCGGCAGCATCGCGTCCCATTCCGCGGATCGCGCCTGCTTCGTGGTCTGCGCCAGGGCCCACTCTGTTTCCATCCACAGTGCGGTAACAGCCTCGGGCATTTGCTGTAGGGCGACGTGGACGCGCTCGTCCACCATGCGCTCGGTCACGGCGCTATCCGAGGAATACACATCGAATCCCTCGATGGTCATGGCCAACAGCAGGTCCTCGGAAGCCTTCGCGTCGTCGCGATCGAAACGACGGAAGTCCACCACCATGTCGGAGGCTGCGCCGGTGCGCATAGCCATGACGTTGACGCCATCGATATCCATCAACAGCATCTCGTGGCCGTACACGTTACCGGCGACAATGTCTTTGGGAGCCGCGCCCGAGGAGGCCACTCCCCTGGTCCATTCGTCTACGAGGTAAGGGTCGGCCTTCATGAATTCAAATCCCTTGGCTTCCGCCCAATTGCGGCGCTCGCGGCGCATGGTTCCCGGCAGAATCGGCCGGTGACGCGCGTGGGGCTTGGAAGGTGCGGGGTGCTCGCTCGCGGTCTCGTGGCTCGGCTGGTGCTCCGGTTCGGGGGTCGGTTCACGCTCGGGGGCCGGCTCGGGGTCGTCAATTGGCTCAGGTTCTTGCTGGGACGGGGTCTCGGTCGCGGGCTCGGGAGTGGGCTCCGGTGCGGGAGCTGACGCAGCTGCTTCGGTGGCCGGGGTAGCCGGGTCAGCGGCAGGGGCACGCTCGGGGGCCACGCTCGAGGCCGAATCGGCAGGCTCGGCCGGGGCAGCGTTTTCGGGCGCGGCGTCGGTGGATGCAGAGTCCGCGGGGGTGGGATCCACGGAGCTGGGGTCTGCGTCGGCGGAGGGTGTAGGGGTGGAAGTGCGCTGTTTGCCGTCGTAAAGCAGCAGGGCACCGCCGGCAATGCCGAGAAGAACCGCAAAAGCAAGGATTAGAAAAGCCATCACCCCACGATAGTAGTAGGAACGAGCAAGCCCTCAGCGCTCGGCGCGCGGACGCGGGAGGCTGAGGGCGAAGGCGAGGGGCGGGCTGGGGCGATTAGCCGTTGACGGTGAGGCGGTCGCCGCGCTCGACGGGGTTGTAGGGGTTGGCAGACCACTGGGACCAGCCACCGACATAGTGGCGCAGGCCGGTGAAGCCAGCGTCTTCCATGGCGGCCAAGGCGAGGGCGGAGTGGTTGCCGGAACCGGAGTAGATGATGGCGCCTTGGACGTTGTCGGGGGTGAGGCCGGCGTCGAAAAGCACTTCGCGGATTTCGCCCGTGGACCTCCAGGTGCGCAGGCCATCGTTGTGGAAAAGGCGCTCCGGCACGTTGACGGCGCCGGGGATGTGGCCGGCCTTGAGGTCAAGGTTCTCGCGGCGGCCGGCGAAGCGGTTGCGAGTGCGGGTATCGATGAGCAGGCCATCGTGGTTTCGCACGTCATCGATGGTGGCCACGGGCATCTGGCCGGGGTTGACCTCGGCGGTGGCACCGACGGCGAAGTTGCCGGGGCCAGTCAGCGTGGTATAGCCCAGGTGGCGCCAATTGGCTAGGCCGCCGTCGAGGATGCGGACGTTGTCCAGGCCGACCCAGCGCAAGGTCCACCAGGCGCGGCCGGCGAAGAGGCCACGGCCTTCGTCATAGACCACGACGGGACGGTCCTCGCGGATTCCCCACTGGCGGAAGTGCTCCTGCAACTTATCTGGGTCCGGCAGCGGGTTGCGGCCTACCTGGGAGCCGGGCAGGCCGGCAAAGGAATTGGCGGTATCGCTAAATAGTGCCGTCGGGATGTGCAGGGAGGTAAATTCGTTATAGCTCTGGCGCAGCTGCGGCTGCCAGTGGGTGGCCAAGAGGGTGAAACGCTCGCCGTGATAAATGGATTCGCGGAGTTCTTGCGGGGAGACCAAAATGCTCATGCCCCCGAGTCTAGGGGCATGAGCAGGATTTGGCGCGGCGGGCGCTGCGCGGCCGACTAGCGGGCGGCGATGTCTAGCTCGGCGCCGCCATCGGCGACGTCCACGTGGACGGTGTCGCCATCAACGATGTCGCCGGCCAGGAGCTTCTTGGCGAGCTTGTCACCAATGGCCTGCTGGATGGTGCGGCGCAACGGGCGGGCACCATAGGCCGGGTCATAACCGCGCTCGGCCAGCCAGGACTTGGCGGAATCCGAGACCTGCAGGGTCAGGCGGCGGGCGTCGAGGCGCTCGGACAGGCCGCGCAGTTGGATGTCGACGATGCCGCGCAGTAGCTCCTCAGAAAGGGGCTCGAACATAACCACATCATCGAGGCGGTTGATGAATTCGGGCTTGAAGGCCTTCTTCACCGCGTCCATGGTCTCCTCGCGGGTGCCGCCGGCGCCCAGGTTGGAGGTCAGGATGATGACGGTATTGCGGAAGTCGACGGTGCGTCCTTGGCCGTCGGTAAGCCGGCCTTCATCCAGGACCTGCAGGAGGACGTCGAAGACGTCGGGGTGGGCCTTCTCTACCTCGTCGAAAAGCACGAGCGTGTAGGGGCGACGGCGCACGGCCTCGGTGAGCTGGCCGCCAGCCTCGTGGCCGACGTATCCCGGAGGGGCACCGACGAGGCGGGAAACGGAGTGCTTCTCGCCATACTCGGACATATCGATGCGCACCATGGCGGATTCATCGTCGAAGAGGAAGTCTGCCAATGCCTTCGCCAGCTCGGTCTTGCCCACACCGGTGGGGCCGAGGAAGAGGAAGGAACCGGTCGGGCGGTTGGGATCGGCCACGCCCGCACGGGAGCGGCGAACGGCGTCCGATACGGCAGTGACGGCTTCCTTCTGGCCGACCACGCGGTTGCCCAGCACGGATTCCATATTGAGCAGCTTCTCGGTCTCGCCCTGCAACATCTTGCCGGCCGGGATGCCGGTCCAGGCGGAAACGACCTCCGCGATGGTGTCTGGGCTTACCTCCTCATCGAGCATCGTATTGCGCTGCTCGACGGCTTTGACCTCCGCGGCCGCGAGATCCTTTTCCAGCGGGGGGATCTTGCCGTAGTTGATCTCGGAGGCGAGTGCGAGATCGCCGTCGCGCTCGGCGATTTCGGCTTGGCGGCGCAGGTCATCGAGTTCTTCCTTGATGTTTTGGACATCGTCGATGGCCTTCTTCTCGTTAGCCCAGCGGGCCTTGAGCTCGCCCAGCTTCTCGCGTTGGTCCGCGAGCTCACCCTGCAGGGTAGCCAGGCGATCCTGGGAGGCGGCGTCAGATTCCTTCTTCAACGCCAGCTCTTCGATCTCCATGCGGCGAACGATGCGCTCAAGCTCGTCGATTTCCTGCGGGGAGGAGTCGATCTCCATGCGCAGGCGGGAGCCTGCCTCATCGACGAGATCGATGGCCTTATCCGGTAAGAAGCGGTTGGTGATGTAGCGATTGGATAGCTCGGCGGCCGATACCAGCGCAGAGTCCATGATGCGCACGCCGTGATGCACCTCGTAGCGCTCCTTCAAGCCACGCAGGATGCCGATGGTGTCTTCCACGGAAGGCTCGGCGGCGTAGACCTGCTGGAAGCGGCGCTCGAGGGCGGCGTCCTTTTCGATGTACTTGCGGTACTCGTCCAGGGTGGTGGCGCCAACCAAGCGCAGCTCGCCGCGGGCCAGCATGGGCTTAATCATGTTGCCGGCGTCCATGGAGCCGTCGCCAGTAGCGCCGGCGCCAACGATGGTGTGCAGCTCATCGATGAAGGTGATGATCTCGCCCTCGGAGGACTTAATCTCATCGAGCACGGCCTTGAGGCGTTCCTCGAATTCGCCGCGGTACTTCGCGCCAGCGACCATGGAACCTAGATCAAGGCTGATGAGGGTCTTGCCCTTGAGGGACTCGGGGACGTCGCCAGCCACGATGCGGCGGGCTAGGCCCTCCACGATGGCGGTTTTGCCCACGCCGGGCTCGCCAATGAGCACCGGGTTATTCTTCGTGCGGCGGCTGAGTACCTGGACCACGCGGCGAATTTCCTGATCACGGCCGATGACCGGGTCGATCTTTCCCTCGCGGGCACGCGCGGTGAGGTCCGTGGCGTACTTTTCTAACGCCTGGAACTGGTCCTCTGGGTTCTCAGAGGTCACCTTGGCGGCACCGCGGACGGAGGGGAAGGCGCCCTTGATGGCGTCATAAGTAGCACCGCGGCCGGTAAGCAGCTCGGCGGCGTCGGTCTTGGAGCCAGCAATAGCGGCGAGCAGGACCTCGGTGGAGACGAATTCATCGCCCAGTTCACCGGCCAACTCCTGCGACTTGGTCAAGACATTAAGTCCATCGCGATTAAATTGCGGATTGGCCATATTGGCGCCCTCTGCCTTCGGATACGAGTCAACGAGCTCACGGGCTTCTTTGAGCACGGTATCCGGATCTACGCCAGTGGCTTTAAGTACTGGCGCGGCGATGCCGCCTTCTTGGCTAAGAATAGCCGCCAGCAGGTGGGCGGGGCGGATATCCGGATTGCCATTAGACGAGGCGGTTTGCAGGGCTTCTTGCAGGGCTTCCTGTGTTTTAGTGGTCGGGTTAAATGAGTTCATGTGTGCGTTGCTCCTTCTAAGTTTTATTCACCCCACTGTAGGGCTTCACTTAGCACAACGCACCCAAAGTTGAGTCTATTCCACTCAACCTATGGGAGGTTTTTGTCCACCAACTGCAGACCATGCGCCACCGCAAAGAAGGAAGAGGTCAACGCCTGGGAGAAGAGACCCCACTTCAGGTCATCCTCGTACTCCCTGAAGTCTCCCAAAGCGCACAGATGGGATACGCCGTCAGCACCCGCCCACATGGCCAAGGCACTCAAGTAAACCAGCTGATCTGTCGGCTGAATTCCTGCTTCCATAATGAATTCGCGCAAAAGCTTCATCATGATGGCAAAATTTTCCGTCATACCTTCATGCGGGCTGCCGTCACCGCTATGCGGAACGATCGACCCATTAGCTAGGCCGATAACCGCGCAGAACCGTTCAGTATGGCGAAGCGAAAAATTGAAATATACAGAGGCCACAATATGAAGGCGATCCACGATAGCGGTATCCGCCGGCAAAGAACCGATTGCCTTTTCAAACATCTCGGCCATTTCCAGGGTCACTCGCTCTTCGGCATACTCCCGCAGCGCGAAGTCATTGTCGATCACGGAGTTGAGAAAATTCGTAGTGGTATTCAGCTCTTGAGCCACCTGCTTGAAGAAGGAACGACTAACGCCTTCTCGAGCCACCACGTGGAGCGCCGTTTCAATAATTAGATCCTTGGCCTTTTCAAACTCCAAGGACTCAACGCTCTGAGGGGAAACGAGTGGACGATCTTCCCACTGCCCCATTGCCCGCTCTACAATTTCGCGCGCGGAATACATAATTGGCCGACGCTCTGGAATATCTTTGGTGGCAAACCAATCAATAATCGCTTCCAATACCAGCTGGACAGTCTGCCTCAGGTTGGCAATGCGAATGACCGAATGCTGGAAACGGACCACGCCCTTGGTACTGAGATGGCTTAGGCCATGAATAATTGACCAGATTGCAAGAGCAATGCGACCAATATCGCCAAGGGCAATATCTTCACCCACAACGGCGCCCTGTTCTTGAGCCAGTTGCTTCAGCACGTTTACTACGAAATCTGCGCCCGAGTTTCCAGTATGCGTACCTTTGGCCATATTACATACCTGAACATCATCCAAGGCCGGGTATCTCTCAAAGAGATAGCCATAAAGCTCTGGCTGTTCCTGGCAATAGAAGAAATACCCTTCACCCAAGGCCTCCAAAATCTCTGCGACACCCGCGCCTTCGGGAAGGTGATCCACCACTTTTTTAATGTAATTGGTTAAACGCCAATCCAGAAAATTGGGCATCGCATCAAGGATCTCTGAGCTGGAAGAGAACTCTTCCTCAATATCCGAGAGTGGGCGCTGCAAGGATTTTGCAACTTCCTCCAAGGTTACTGCAGGTTCACCTCGCGTCCCAGCGATATCTAAGGCCGCTTCCAAAATTTCTACTCGCGCGGAAGCGCCGTCCAGCTCATACATTTAGTTCCTCATCAAGACAGAGATTGATTCCCTGAAATTATAACAAATTCTAAGGTAAATCAATACCCACTAATGGTTAACGCTTCAAGTGACTCCAGATTTTAAATGTGAACAGTAGTAACAGCAGGGTCAATCCCCCAGAAAGGTCAATGCAATCATTATTTGTTTATATAAACATAGCCTGAGAATACTTAACGTTTAGCGGTTTTCCTTAACCTTCTACACCGAGGGGCGGCAGTGCAGGAGTCAACATTTCGGCTGTCAAGACACACTTAGAAGGCACAGTCTTGATAAGAAGGCCCCGCCACAGGTTCTGCAGCGGGGTTGGCAAGGGGGCGTCGGCAAGCGCGGCTATGCTTGCTTCTGTCCTACATGGCCGATGCCCTCTTGGAAGATAGTGCCGCGCGGCGGCATAAGGCGCATGGCCTTGAAGGCAATGTAGACGCCGATGGAAATCGCCAAGGAAATGGCGCCGAAGACGCCGGTAAATCCGTACATGACAGCCATGGGCGCGATGATGGTCCACGAGATTTCGAAGGGACCGAAACCGATATAGGCCATGCCGTATTCGGACAGCGTGCCGGACTTGAGCTTAGGATCCACAATCTTGAGGATGGCGATGCCGGTCGCCACGGTGGCGGTGGCCCAGCCCCAGCCAAAGATGCCGCGCTCGATCCAGCGCTCACCAAAGAACTCGGCCGGGAACCACAGCAAGAAGAACACGCAGAAGATGGTACCCAGGACGAAGAGCAGGAGAAGTGCCTGCCAATAAGAGGCAATAGCGGCTGGGACGATGGCAGCCACGCCGAAAGCGATGAGGTAGTCCGTGGCCGCGCCAGAAATGGAGGAAATGGAGTCCTTATCCAGATAATCCTCGGCGCCGACGAAATTCATGACCGCACGGAAGAGAAGGCCCACCACCATGGACATAGCAAAGAGCGGCACGGAGACGTTTTCCCAGATGCTGCTCAAGCCCTGGTTAATGCCGTAGGCGGTCATCACGGTCAGGATAATGAAGCCGAAGTGCAATGCGAGCGGCTCGATGGAGGAAGGGTTGGTGGTAGCGCGGCCGAGCGACGGGCGCTCATCGATGTTTTTGATGTAGCCGCGACGCAGCTCTTCCGGCAACTCCTTCGGCACGTGGGAAACCTTGCCCTTGCGGATGCCCCAGTTGCCGGCGATTACGCCGCCGATGATTGCGGCCAGCGTGCCGACGGTCGCGGAGGTAAAGCCGAGCGAAGACGCGGCATCAGCGCCCACGCCCTCCAGCGCGCCGCCCACGGCCGCAGCAGTACCGAAGCCGCCGGTAAAACCGACGGGCAGCATCATGCCGAACCAATTCGGGGTATCAAAAAGCGGCGCAAAGAGGAAAAGGCCCAGCACGATGAACAGGCCCCACTGGCCCGTGAACATCATGGTGGAAAAGCCCCACATATTGCGCGCACCCTTGCCCATGTTGCCGCCCACTTCCATGGAGTAGGCCATAGACGCAAAGACCACCGCAATGAGGATGGAGGTGTAATCACCCAAGTTATCGGAGAAATTGATCCAGCCCAGAACGTTTGGGCCAACCACCAAGCCAATGAGGCCGGCGGTAATCGGGGCAGGTAGCAGCAGGTCCTGGAAGATGAACTTCACCTGGTGACGCAGGACGTTGCCGATGACCATGAGCAAAGAAATCCAGCCCACATCTAGCATGAGCGTATATGCGGAAAAATCTTCCATGGGGACCCTTTCTAGCTGTGCAATTATGGCGACTTGCCCCCGTTAGAGGGCAGACGGATAGGGAATACAATACCTTCCGACAAGTGAGCCACAACATAGGCTCCCGTTTTTCACCCCCACTACACTTTCAGTAGGTAGCTCGACCCCCGGTAGGGCGCTGACTATTAGGATGATGTGACATGTGGGAATTGGGCGAGCATTTTCGAAATTACGCAGACGAGTACCGCGATGCGGTCCACGAGCATTTCTTTAACGCGGTGCCTGAATCCCGGCAGATTTTTGCCCTGTCCATGCGCGATACCCATACCTCGATGGTGCCTGCGCTGGCGTGGGTGATTGAACATACGGAGCCTGGGGAGCCCCTGCTTGCCGACGTCTCCGCAAAGCTCACCCAGCTCGCCCGCGATCACCGCCGGCATGGGTTTCCGGCCGAAATCTACTCCCGCTTCGACGATGCTCTCGTAGCAGGCCTGCGGGTTTTGGCGCTGACGCAGTATCAATACAACTTTTCCTGCGACGTCATCCACCAGGTATGCGCCACGATGGCCGACGCCGCACGGGAATCCGACGCCGCCGGCGAAGCACCGGCGCACTCGGCGCAAGTGGTAGCGGTGGATCACCCCACCCGCGAGACATCCATCATCCGCGTGGAGGCTGGCCTGGCTGTGCCCTACCAACCGGGGCAGCACTTTCCGGTGACCACACAGTACTTGCCCGGGCAATGGCGGATGCTCACCCCTGCGCAGCCTAGCGACGGGACCGGTCAGCTGATCTTTCACGTTTCCACCGCGGGCGAGGCTTCCCGGTCCCTCGCGCACGCGCAGCCCGGAGACTGGTGGACCTTGGGCCAGCCCGCCGGCGGCATTAGCCTCCAGAACGCGGGCGCAGGTGAACTGGTCATCATTGCCTACGGCACCGGCTGGGCCACAGCCCGCTGCGCGGCGCTCGCCGCGCTGGGCGCTCAAGACCGCAGCCGAGTACCGCGCCTCTTTGCCGTGGCGGGCAGCCCCGGCGCCCACTATGACACCTACTTCCAGCAGAACCTAGCAGCGCTCGGCGTACCGGTGCGCCGCATCGTGCGGGAAGAACAAGACCCGTGGCTGCTCAATGCCCGCGAATTGGCACCCGGCGCCGACTATGTAGTCTCCGGGGAACCGACCGATGTAGTAGTCAACGAGGTGGAGTTATCCACAGGCACTCCCCCGCGCTTCTTGCTCGTCGGACCGGCCGAAGAGGTTGTGGAAGGTGGGGAAAGGTTGGTTCAAAGGGGCGTCGGCAAGCAGCACATCGACCTCCTTAGCTGGGGCCGCGATGGGCGCTGGCAGCCGGAAGACTACGCGGCGCTGGCCTAGTCCGCAGTGGCCACGACCGGCAGGGCGCGGCGAGTTTTCGCTACCTCATTCGGATCGATGTCGGCATAAAGGATGTCATCCTCGTACCCGGCCTCGGCCATGCGCACGCCATTCGGGTCAACGATGGTGGAATGGCCAATGCCCGTTGGTCCGGAGGGATTGCCCGCCTCCGCCTCGCCGCCCGGGCGCGATTGGCCGGCCGCGAGGATATAGCTGGTGGAGTCCAAGGCACGCGCGGCCGTGAGCAGGCGCCATTGCTCCAGCTTTCCGGGGCCGTCCGCCCAGCTAGTGGGCACTACAATGAGTTGCGCGCCCTGGCTGGCCAGCTCCTTAAACTGCTCCGGGAAACGAATGTCATAGCAGGTGGCCACACCCACAATAAGGTCATCTACATCGAAGGCCACCAGCGATTCGCCAGCCAAGACCGTATCCGATTCGCGGTAGTCAAAGGCATCATAGGTGTGGATCTTGTCGTAGCCACCCAGCACACCAGGGCCGGCTATGAGCGCCGTATTGGTCACGCGATTAATGGTCTTGCCCTCGCGCTCCACGGTATCGGCCGGGCAGAACATGCCGGCCACGACGGTGACCTCGAGCTCCTCTGCGAGCGCTTGGATCGCCGTGGCGAACGGGCCTTCGAGCGTCTGTGCCTGCTCATCAAGGCGCCCAGAGCGGAAATTCTGCGCCGTGGCCTCCGGAAGCACGATTAACCGCGCCCCGTTTCCGGCCGCCTCACGGATCTTGGCAAGCGCCAGTTCCTGGTTTTCGGTGACATTACCGGTGGACGTTAACTGCACTGCTGCTACCTTCATGCCTCCCAAAATAATGAAGCAGGGCGGAGTTATCCACAGGCTGCGTCTTTACCCCTAGCGCGGCGTTGTGCGGTCCATCAGGCTTAGGGGCATGAGTTATGTAGAAATTCCCACGCACCTGCCCGATTACGTCCGCTCCCTCATGGCGCGTCCTCCGCTGCCACCGCCGACGGCCGCGCTCGATACCGCCTGCCGCACCGCGGCTGCACTAGAACGAGTCCGTGCCACCTGGTCCAGCGCCGTGGCCGCAACGGAGGACGCCACGACCGAGCAATTGCGCTCCATTGACGCCTTTCTCGGCACTGCCGCTGGGGTGGATTCCCGCCTGGGCCATGCACTGGGAGATGCGCGATGACCCTATCTATGGCTTTAAGACATGGCGCCAGTACGTTGCACAGCGAACGCGCTGAACTGCGTTTTCGATTTTTAGATGCGCACCAGGATTGGCGCGGCCTATCACTGGGTGGCCCCGCCGGTGACGCCGCCCGCACAACTTTGGCGGGCTACACCGACTGGCTGACCCAGCCGCTGCACCAGATGGAGCAGGTTGCCACCATCCTTGAGCGCCACGCCAGCCTGCAAGCCCGCCGAGAAGAACTCGAAGACCGCATCATCGCATTTCTAGGACAAGTAGATGAGCGCAGCGGGGTCGCTGCCAGCGCGGCTGGGCTGTTGTTAAATCAGGTGCGCGCACTCGGTGATTCCCTCGATTGGTTGTGCGCCCAAGAGATCGATGCGCTGTGTACACCTGCTGGCGTGGAACCGCCCGCCCGGTTAGCGGACTATTCCGATCTTCCGTTGGATACAGTCCACGAAATCAACCTCGCCCAAGCCAGCGAGCACGTATCTCAGCTAGCCAGGCAGAACCCGGATATGCGGGTGCTAGAAACTAGCGACGGACGGCTCGTAGCCATGGTGGACCCCGGCGGTTTTCGGACTACGCCGGCATCACTTACCACCTTCGTGGAAGGAGTTCACTCCTCCGATCCAGAAACCTGGCAGCGCGCGGTAGACCGCGGCCGCAATCTAGCTAAGGCCAGCGGCGGGCCGGCAGTGGTGTGGTTGGGCTACCAGGCGCCGTCCTCCCTACCCCGTGCGGTCCACGCCACTCCTGCGAAAACTGCCAGCCAAGAACTCGCCCGGTTTCAGCGCTCGCTCGGTACACGCTATCCGCAGGCCAAGCGCACCGTAGTGGGATATTCCTATGGTTCTGTCGTCACCGGGCACGCCGCAAAGCAAGAAAGGATTGCTGAGGACGTAGTGCTCGTCGGCAGTCCCGGCACCGGCGCTGGCCACGCCTCAGAACTGCATGGCCGCATCTGGGCAGCCACAAATGCCAACGACCCCATCGCTATTACGACGGGGCCTCACGCCGGCATCCATGGCCCCGATCCCACCGTTGATACCTTTGGTGCCACTCCCCTTCCCGGCGCGGATGGCCTCCCTGGCGATCATGGTTCCTATTGGGAGGACACGCGGTTCTTGCGTGGCCTAGGCCAAGTGGCGCGCGCGAACTAGTCCGAAGGGTACGGCCTTAGAACAGACCAGCCGGTTGGTCCGAATAGGAGACCAACATATTCTTAGTCTCCTGATAGTGGCCCAGCATCATCAAGTGGTTCTCACGGCCTAGGCCAGATTCCTTGTAGCCACCAAAGGCGCTGTGCGCTGGGTAGTCGTGGTAGTGGTTTACCCACACGCGGCCGGCCTGGATATCGCGGCCCGCGCGGTAACAGATGTTTTGGCTGCGCGACCATACGCCGGCACCAAGGCCGAAGTTGGTGGCGTTAGCGATTGCGATCGCCTCGTCATAGTCCTTAAACGTAGCTACGGAGAGCACCGGGCCAAAGATCTCCTCCTGGAAGATGCGCATGTCGTTATTTCCCTTAAACACGGTGGGCTCGATGTAGTAGCCCTTTTCTAGGCCTTCCACCTTGTTCACGTGGCCGCCCACAAGAGTCTCCGCGCCTTGTTGCGGACCAATCTCCAGGTACTGCTTGATCTTGTCCATCTGCTCCTGGGAGGCCTGCGCGCCCATCATGGTTTCCGTATCGAGTGGGTGACCAATCTTAATCTTCTTGACGCGCTCAACGGCCAGTTCCAAGAACTTATCCGCAATGTCTTCGTGCACCAGCGCGCGAGATGGGCACGTGCAGACCTCGCCTTGGTTAAGGGCAAACATCACAAAGCCCTCCACGCACTTTTCCAAGTAGGAATCGTCTTCATCCATGATGTCTTTGAAGAAGATGGACGGGGATTTACCACCCAGTTCCAAGGTAACGGGGATGACCTTGTCAGCGGCAGCCTTGTTGATGATCTTTCCTACCGGGGTAGAGCCGGTGAAGGCGATTTTGGCAATGCGGTCCGAACCGGATAGTGCCGCACCGGCTTCATCTCCCAGGCCATTGACGATATTGAGCACGCCGTCAGGAAGAAGATCACCGATGATATCGATGAGCAACAGGATGGATGCTGGTGTCTGCTCAGCCGGCTTCATGACAATGCAGTTTCCAGCAGCCAGCGCTGGCGCAATCTTCCAGGCGGCCATGAGCAACGGGAAATTCCACGGGATAATCTGGCCAACGACGCCGAGCGGCTCATGGTAGTGATAGGCCACGGTGTCCTGGTTGAGCTGGGAAAGCCGGCCCTCCTGGGCGCGGATGGCGCCAGCGAAGTAGCGGAAGTGATCCACGGCTAGCGGAATATCAGCGGCCAGAGTTTCGCGTACGGCCTTGCCATTCTCCCAAGTTTCCGCGACCGCAATCTTTTCCAGGTTTTCCTCGATGCGGTCCGCAATGCGATGCAGAAGCAATGCACGCTCGGCCGGGGTGGTTTTACCGAAAGTTTCGAAAGCCTTTTCCGCAGCGTCGATAGCCAGGTTAATATCGGCTTCTTTGCCGCGAGCTACCCGGCAAAATACCTCGCCGTTTACTGGACTGATGTTGTCCATGTATTCACCATCGACGGGCGCCACCCACTGGCCGCCGATGTAGTTGTCATAGTGTTCGCGGTAGTCAACGATGGAGCCTTCGGTTCCCGGGGCTGCATACAGGGTCATGGTGCGTGTCCTTTCCTGGAGAAGATTACAGGTGAAGGTGTTACACAACACTATTACCTATCTCTGTGTTGCACATCACCTGCCTGCTAGTCATCCTAACCCTAAACTTTGCAATGCGCACTGATTACAGTTACCCCCTTTGCAAATATTCACATGCCACCGCGAGTACGTAGGCAGAAGAAAACCCCGCATCCAGCGTGAACTGCTCCCCATTAGTTGGACTGAGAAATCAGTTACCTACTAGTGGGGAGCAGTTGTATGCATACACGTAGTT
>NZ_JASPHJ010000006.1:0-145111 GCF_030229085.1 Corynebacterium sp. MSK158 | reverse complement strand
GTTGTGGGAGAGTAAGTCACCGCCGACACCAAACAACAAAACACAACAAAATACAGAAACAAAAAAGAAGGAGACGGCAAACCACCGCCTCCTTCTTTTTCACGTTTTGCAGAAGCAGACGAAACCCGACGCCGCTTCGGCACACACGCTCATTGACATTAGACCTGGTGGAACTGCAAACACCCGGCAGGGGAGTAATAGACAACGAACCCTAAACCTTTGCTTTTACCCCCGCTGTTGTATGAGGTGCGACTCTGGGGATCCCTGCGGATTTAGGGCACCCTATTCGAACATAAACACCCCCACAGGGGGTACATGTTCACCAGTCGGGATACTATAAAAGCACTCGTTAGAAAACACATACGAACACTGTTCTTTTCTGCTGGAGTGCCCCGCCCCATGACTGCCACACTTGCCCCGCCCGAACCAGACGTTTCCCTCGACTACCCAAACACCCTCCTCATCAGCGACCACCCCGACACCGATCCCCTAGACGATGGTGATGTACCTGAAGCGTTCTACACCACCAACGCACCCGGCAACCACATCGGCAAAGCCGGCACCTACACCCGCAAAACCTCCTGGTTCCTCTACCGCGCCATCCTCCCCCAACTAGACGACGACGTCGATCTTAGCCTGACCAGCCTCGCCAAAGACCTCGGCATCTCCTACCACAAACTCCTAGGCTTCCTGCGCGCCCACTTCCGCATGCGCCAACTACCCCTAGTCACCGAAGTCCAAGGACAGCACTGGATACTCGACCTGACCAAACTGCGCATCATCGACCGCGAACTCACCCGGCTGGACAACAACCCAGACCACCTCGAAGCCATCGACGCCGCACTCGCAGACTTCCTCACCCCCACCACACCCAACCAAACCGTCCCCACCGACGCGGATCTGCGCCGCTTTATCCGCACCTTCATCGACACCCACCTGCGCCCCGAAGACAAAGAACAACAACCCGAACCACGACTGCGCATTAACTACAACCCCGATAACACCACCACACTAACGCTAACCTGCGATAGTGCCACCGCCACCATCATCGCCCGCCACATCGACGCCTACACCAACCAGACCACAACCACCGCCGCACAAGGACTCATCGACCTGATCCTCGAAGACACCCACACCAGTGTTGCGATCAACACGTTTACCACCAACCCCGATACCAACCTGGTCTTTCACCCCGGTGCCGGATGGATAAACCTCAACCACGCACCCACAGACAACACCTTCATCCGCCGACTCAACGCCGACGAGACAGACTCATACACCCCTACCACCGACAGCCGCGCCTACACCCAAGGCAGAGACGCCACCTGCCGCTGGCCCGGCTGCACCGTCCCCGCCACCCGCTGCCAACTCGACCACCGCATCGAATACCACCTCGGCGGGCCAACCAGCCCAGATAATCTAGTCAACCTCTGCCAACACCACCACAACATCAAAACCGACCGCAGAATCCACTACATCCTCGACCCCATCACCGGCACCATCGCCTGGCTACACCACGACGGCACCTACCAACTAGACCACCCCACCGGACCACTAACCACACACCACACCCACTGGAACCACACCTGGGCCCAATACCTCACACACCAACAACAAAGAACAGAAAGGAAGGCTAGGGAATAGACCTGAGCCTGCGGTGTGTGACTAGGGGAAGGCGCGTGCCAGGCTTTCGCATGCCGTTTTCCTCCTCAGGGATGATGTTGGCCGGAGGCCATGGTCGCTAGACTTAAATAGGTAATTTCCCATTTACAAGGAGAATTTGTCTCATGACTGATGCTGCGGCTCGCGCCGTTGACTTGTTTAAGCAATACGGAAGTGATGACACAGCCGTCGTCGCTCTTGATCATGTATCCATTGAATTTGGCAAGAACGAATTTACTGCGATCATGGGCCCGTCGGGTTCCGGTAAGTCGACGCTGATGCACACCATGGCTGGTCTCGATTCAGCGACTTCCGGATCAGCATTTATCGGTGATACCGATATGTCGGCACTCAACGACAAAGACATTACGGCGCTGCGTCGTGACCGGCTGGGCTTTATTTTCCAGTCCTTTAACCTTGTGCCCACGCTGACTGCGGCAGAAAACATTACGCTGCCCACGGATATTGCGGGCAAGGGCGTCGATAAGCAGTGGTTTGAGGAGGTTACTAGCCGCCTTGGCCTAGCGGAGCGCCTGGAACACCGCCCAGCTGAACTGTCTGGCGGACAGCAACAGCGCGTGGCCTGTGCTCGTGCATTGGTGTCTCGGCCGGAAATCATCTTTGGCGATGAGCCAACGGGCAACCTGGATTCGAATTCTTCGGCCGAGGTGCTCGATATTCTGCGAACCGCGGTGGATAAGGACAACCAAACAGTGGTCATCGTGACACACGATGCCAAGGCCGCCTCGTATGCAGACCGGGTGGTTTTCCTTGCTGACGGCAAGCTTGTGAATGAGTTGCACAATCCGACGATGGAGGCCATTCACCAGGTAATGGCGGAGATTGAGGGCTAAATGGCACGCGGAAACGCAATGCGCAGAGTATCTCTGCGTAATATTGTGGCGCATAAGTTGCGCCTTGGGCTGACGATTCTCGCGGTAGTTTTGGGCACTGCGTTTATTGCCGGCTCGTTTATGTTCACCAATTCGCTGAAGTCTACGTTTGACTCCGCCGTGGATAATCAGTTCCGCGGCGTGGATGCAGTGGTGAGCCAAAAGGACGACAATGGCGCGAAACTGGATGACAAGCTGCGTCAGAAGCTGGCTGACGATAAGGATGTTAAAAACATCAATATCGCGGATTCGGAGACCGTTGTCGCGGCCGATGAGAACTCGGAGGCCTATCAAACCCAGGGCGGCACGGCCAGCGTTGTCCCGTTCTATCCAGAAGACAAGGTCGTTGGCGGCGCCGATGAACTGAAGGAGGGCGAGGAGCCTAGCGGTAAGGACGAGGTCCTCATCAACTCTTCCGCGGCTGACAAATACGGCATTTCTGTGGGCCAAAAGCTGACTGTGGTTCACCCCGATGAGCAGGATACGGTTACCGTTTCTGGCATCTCAGAGCCCGCGGTAGACCAGGGCGAGAGCATCGTGCTGAGCATGGCTGAAAAGGATTACCTGGAGCGCTACGGTGAGCCGAGCCAGCTCAAGGTTTCTGCAGCCGATGGAGTGGATGCGAATGCCTTGGTGGATCACCTGAACGAGAAGTATGAAGTCAAGGCGGAGTCGGGTGAGCGCCTGGCTGAGGAGACTTCGGAGATGATGTCTTCTGCCTTGAAGTTCATCAATTACTTCCTCATCGCGTTTGGCCTGATTGCGCTGCTGGTGGGCACCTTCATTATTGCGAATACTTTCTCGATGATTGTCGCGCAGCGCACTAAGGAGTTCGCTCTCTTGCGTGCGCTGGGTGCTTCCCGTCGCCAGATTACAAACTCGGTGGTGGTGGAGTCTGCCATTGTTGGTGTTCTGGGGTCCATTGTTGGCGTGGTTGCCGGTATGGGATTGGTCGCAATCATTAAGGCAGTGATGAGCGCGCAGGGAATGCCTCTCGATGGCGGCTTGGGCCTGAGCGTCTCGGCTATCGTAGTTCCAATCATTTTGGGCACTATCGTGACGGTTGTATCCGCATGGGCCCCGGCACGGCGCGCGGGTCGCGTGCAGCCGGTGGAGGCAATGCGCACTACCGAATCAGCTTCCGGAACTTCCCTGAAGGTACGCACGATTTTCGGTGCCATTATCTTGCTGGTGGGCATTGTTGCGGCGTTGGCAGGCGTGCTTTCCGACGGCGAAACCAACGTCCGCGCCATCCTCGTCGGCGTCGGCGCATTCGGTGTCATCGTGGGATTCTTCTTAGCCGGCCCGGCCCTGTCGCTACCTCTGGTTCCCACGGTGGGCAAGGTAATCGGTGCACCGTTTGGCGCTATTGGTTCACTGGCGGCGACGAACTCACGTCGTAATCCGCGCCGTACGGCAGCCACCGCATTTGCGCTGACCTTGGGCGTGGCTCTGGTGACTGCCATCGGCATGCTTGGTGCAACGATGAAGTCTTCTGTGGCCGATACCGTGGAGCAAAACATTACCTCTGATTACCTGCTTTCCGGTCCTAGCTCCGGTGAATTCCCGACGCCGAAGGACACGGGTAAGCGCGCGGCGGAGGCCGAAGGCGTCGATAAGGTGATTACCGTCGGTATGGCTCCGGTGGCCGTCGATGGTCAGGCATCGATGGATTATGGTCCACAATTCCAGCAAACGACGACTGCGGATGGAGATCCGTCGTCGATGATTGCGCTCGACATGGTCGAGGGTGATGCCAACTTGGAGAAGGGCTTCATTGCTACCGAAGACTTTGCCAAGGAACACGGCTGGAAGGTAGGAGAGACCTACACGGTTACTTCTGAGGAAAAGGACAAGAAGGCCGAGGCGAAGCTGGTCGGTACCTTTAAGCCCACCGATGTGGTCCAGAATATGGTGCTTTCGCAGGATGTGGCGGAAAAGGTCGCACCGAAGAAGTCCTTTACCGTCCAAATGGTGGGCGTCTTGGGCCAGGAAGGCTATGACAAGGAAGAACTGCGCCACAACCTAGAGGACTCGGTCAAGGATTTGGTCGTGGTTCAGGTTAATTCTGGCGAGGAGTATGCGGGCCAAGCCGCCGGATTCATCGACCAGATGCTTTCCATCTTGTATGGCCTGCTTGCCCTTGCAGTGATTATCGCCGTGCTGGGAATTGTCAATACCTTGACCCTGGGTGTTATTGAGCGACGCCAGGAGATTGGCATGTTGCGTGCCGTGGGTACGCAGCGCCGCCAGATCCGCACGATGATCACTCTTGAGTCGGTGCAGATTGCGCTCTTTGGCGCGGTAATGGGCATCCTTATCGGCCTTGGCTTGGGTTGGTCCTTTATCAAGATTCTCGGTGATGAGGGATTGGACTCCGCGCAGATTCCGTGGGCGATGGTGCTTATTATGCTCGTAGGCTCGGCCATCGTCGGCATTATTGCGGCAGTATGGCCGTCGCAACGCGCGGCAAAGACGCCGCCATTGGAGGCAATCGCGGACTAGCCTAAAACGCCCAAGGTCTCCCTTCTTGGCACAAAGAAGGGAGACCTTCCTGTATTTACGCGGCCATCCAAGCCCTGACTGCCGATACCGCATCCTTTGTTTTCATATCCGGCAGGTAGGCATGCATGGTGGCCAATGCGATGGAAGGAAGTTTCAGTTCATCGTGGTAACAGAGATACCACGGGTGCTCCTCGGGCTGGAACTTGCGCTTGCTGGCCGCTAGGGTGCGAAAGCCATAGAGTGGTTCGACTTCCTCACCAAGGCGGTCGAGGGCGACGTCGAGCCAGCTAGGCTCGTCTGGTTGTCCGGCAAGTGGGGCACCGGAAAGGGAAATCCAGGCTCGGCCTTCGGAGTGTGCGATGAGCATCGCTTCTGAGATGAGGAGTTCAATGACTCCTTTGAATCCGTGCTCATTGCGGCGCATGACGTCGAGAACGTAGCCGGCAATGGCACCATTTTCGTATACCGGCATCCAACTGGTGACACCGTGTAATGTGCCATCGGCAGACTCAGCCAGCAAGAGCCGAGTGCCGTCCACCATCATTTCTTCAATGCCACCGAGGGTAAAGCTCATTTCGGGGAGGGCCCTTTCAGAGACCCAGTCCTCGCTTAAAGCGGTGACGCGGGCGATGGAGGCAATATCTAGCTCCTTCCAGGTGGTCCACCGTGTCGTGATGCCTTCCTTTTCTGCTTTGTTTCGTGCGGTGCGCACGTTTTGGAATTTCTTTCCCTTGAACTCTACGGATTCGCAGCTGAGTACGGCTTCTTCTGCGACCTGGAGGCGTTTTAGCTGCGGGTGTGCATCGGCGAATTGGGTATTGACGGAATACCACGCCACCATCCAGCCTTGCTCAGCGGCGAAGTCCTCGAACTCCGCGCTGATATCGTGGCCGACGGGAGCACCCAGTGTGAGGGCGATGCCATTGGAGACGCGGTAGGCCACGTAGGAATCATCGTGGAAGAAGTAGTGGTTGGATCTCCACAGGGTCATAAAAGAAAGGTGATCGCCGGTACCGGACTCGAGTAAGCGACGAGCCGAGTCGCGGTCAGATTCTTGTGCAGGGTCTACGGGCCGTGAAAAGCCAAGGTAGAGACGAACAGCCACGACGATCCAGAAGACGTTTCCCACCCATTCGTAGACGAACCAAGAAATCATCGTGGCCGGCGCGACGTGGTGGGGGAGGATGAGTGCGACTACGGCCGGGACGAAACGCAGTGGGGTTTCTGCAAGGATCGCCGCGAGGTTCGCCGGGGGTACGGTGTTGTGCAACGAGGCGGTGAGGATCCACAGGCCCGCGCCGATGGCGGCGGCAAGTATGGCGAGGGTGACCGTCCGAGTGAAGAATGCGCGGTTTTCGTGGGTGTGAAACAGTGAGCGGTTAATTAGCAGCATGAATAGTGCCAGTAGCCAGGGCAAGAGGACGAGCACGAGGTTGGGCAGGAGATAGCTCAGGCGGGCGTCATCCCAAAGCTGGTAGGTCAACAGGGTGATAGCAAGTACCTGGGTAATGACCGCCATCCACCACGCGAGCACGCGGCCGCGGGTAAGGCCAAAGCACACCACTAGCTGGATGATGAACGGCATGATATTGGCTACCACGGCGCCGATGCCTTGGGCGCGGGCGAGGTCGACTGCCGCGGTGCAACTGGCAGAAGTGACCGAATCCGCGCAGGACTGGGCGGCCTCCAAAGCGGATAGATGTGGGGTCCAAAGGAGCTGCGTAATCTGCGAAAAGGGGCCCTCTGCCATGGGGTTGAGTGCCACAAAGGCGGGCCCGATGGCTACACAGGCGACGCCAACTGCGAGGAGCACTCGGCGCTCTCTGATGGAAGGCGGTGCGGGTTCGGGCTTAAAGAGAAGTTGGCCCGCCGTAATGGAAAGTGCGGCGGCAACGATGCCGAGGACATCGGACATGGTGCCGGAATAGAGCACAAAGGTAGCGGTAAGCACGATAAGCGAGATGCGTAGCCGGCGGCGCCACAGGCGGGGTAGTAGGGCGGAAGCAAAGCCGGCAGCACCGGCGATAAAACCGATTGGGGTGAGGAAGGTATCGCTAAGGAGATCATTGCCCCACCGGTTCAGCCCTGCGGTCTCGATTCCGCGGGCAAGGACGATGGATAGGGGCACGGTAATGAGCTGGGAGATAACTCCCACCGCCAACGTGCGCAGGGAGCCCAAGCGCCATTCTGCGGGAACGAGCCACAACAGGATAAGGACCGACAAGATGATGGCGCCGCCGGGGTGCGCGGTAGTCAGCGCCAACCAGTGAGAGGTGGGAAAGTCCACTAGGTGGAGCGCCCACATGATGACTAAGACGGCCAGGGAAACAGGAAACCTGGTCAGGATGGTTTTAAGAACGGACATCGTTGGCTCCAATTCCGTCGAAGGGATCCTTAATAGCGGTCATGCCACCGCGACGGGCGGCCCAAGCGAAAGATTCGCGCAGGGCTGGGCGCCACACCTGGAAGGAGTGGCCGCCGGGGCGGGTGCCGAAGTAGGTTTTCATGCCGGCGTTGCGGGCCGCGTCGGAAAGCGAGCGCAGGGCATTGACGGAAGCTGTGTCCTTATCGCCAGCGATGAAGATGGCTTGGGCGGAGTAGCGCTTGCGGGCAAGCAAGTGGGCGGGGTCCTGGTCATTGAAGGCGGACTCGTCGCCAGCGAAGAATTTCTTCACCGTGGCCGCGTGGTTGCCAATGGTGGGTTCGGCCTCGCCGGAAATGTCGATGATAGAGCCATAGGCTTCGGGGCGGTTGGTGGCGATCTGCAGGGAGCAGGTGCCGCCGTAGCTTAGTCCACCGACGGTCCAAGTGCGCTGATCCGGGTTAACCTTGAACTTCTGCTTGATAGCCTGCGGCACGTCTTGGCTGAGGTAGGTCATGACCTTGGCCTGGGTACTATCGGCGCAGATGGGATTGGCAGTTTCAGAGCCGGTGGCGTCTACGGCAACGACGATGGGGCTGCGGCCTCCATTCGCCGCCTGGAACTGGTCCGCGGTTTCAGCCGCCTCTCCAGAACCGAACCACTGCTCCGGGCCACCTGGGTTGCCGTGCAGGAGGACGATGACGGGCAGGGTGTGGTCCGTCCAGTATGCAGGCGGGATATACGCCGTAGCTTGGCGAGCGGAGAAATGGGAGGTGGTGCCCGGAAGATCGACGTGGACGATCGCTGCACCGGAATTGGTGTGGGAAAACTCCTCGTAGCTCATCTCTTTTGCCACGGGGCGTGGGTCCAGGGAGGCAATGTCTGGATAGGTTTGGTACTCCATGTTGATGATGCCAACCGTTGCCAAAAGGGAGAAGATTCCGGCCGCAATCGTGACAGATTTGGGCTTGCGGAGCAACGCCGCTACGGGGACGAAAGCTGCGAGGAAGATATACCACGGAACTTGCCAGTGCTGGAGAAAGTACCAAGCGATGACGCACAGTAGGGCCGCGATGACCAGCGGCCACACCTTGCGTTGAAGGAGAATGATGATTCCTGCAATCGCGAGGATGGCGTAGAAGATCACGCCGTTGATGGGATCCGCCAAAGGCAGATTCAAAAGGAAACTCACGCGGAAAACATTAGGCCTGTGCAGGACAAAAGTAACTGCTAGTTAGCTGGGAGTTTGCCCCTCAAATGCCGTGATAAATGCGTGCCGCCCAAATGGTGCCGCGCCAGGCTAGAACGATGCCGAGGCCAATGGTCCAGAAGAGGTACTTGCACAGTCGCCACCTTTGCTTGCGTTTGATCATCTCACCCAGTTCCTTCGCCAGTGTGGACCAAGTGGATAGGCCGCCGGCGAGGCCGAGGGCGAGGAAGGGGTGAATAATGGGGGCGTCGGCAAGCTGGGCGAAACCATAGGCCAGGCCAAGGGCTAGGGAGCCCAAAATATTCGCCACGAAAGTGCAGTAGGGGGCGGGTATAAGCCGGGTAAAGCCATAGCGCAGGCTGCCGCCGATGAAACCGCCGAGAAGGACGCACAGAATATTCATCGCAGCTTGTCACCTGCCAGGTAGCCGCCCACGCAGCCGATGATGGTGGCCAGGACATAGGCCAGGGCCACGGTCCAATGCGCCTCGGAGGTCAGGAACGCGAAGGTGGCGAAGCTGGTGAAACCGCCGAGCACGCCGGTGCCCCAGAAGGGGCCGGGGCGAAAGTAGCCCATGAGCGCGCTGCCGAGGATATTGATGACGAGCAGAGGGAGCATGCCGCCGCCGAGCGCGGCGGCGAGGAGGTACCTGGCCACCGCGCCGAGCGCAGCGCCAGCACCCACGACGAGGAATTGAGGCATGCGGCCTATGTTACTTCCAGTTCATCCCCTGGGACTCTACGAACGCGCGCACCTCATTCACTGGCTTATTGAGCTTGGGGTCAAAGGCTAAGTACGCCTTGGTTTCGCGGGCCACGAGGCCGGAGAGCAGGAGCAGGCCAATGAGGTTCGGGATGGCGATGAGACCATTGGCTAGGTCGGAGAAGGTCCAGGCGAGCTCGAGCTCCGAGACGGAGCCGACAAAGAGGAGGCAGGCGAAAAACATGCGGTAGGGGATAGAGGCCTTGCGGCCGCAGAGGGACTCCAAGGAACGCTCGCCGTAATACGCCCAGGCCATGATGGTGGAAAAGGCGAAGAAAATAATGGAGAGCGAAACGATGGTGCCGCCCCAGTCGCCAGGAAGAACGCGAGAAAAGGCCTCGGCCGTCATGATTCCGGCCTCGTCGCGGCCCATATCCCAGGTACCGCCCACAACAATGACCAAGCCAGTGATGGTTACCACGATGATGGTGTCAATGAAGGTCTGCGTCATCGATACCAACCCCTGGCGCGCCGGGTGCGGGGTCTTGGCAGCCGCGGCGGCGATGGCGGCGGAGCCCATGCCGGATTCATTGGAGAAGATGCCGCGGGCAACACCGTATTGAATGGCCATCATGATGGTGGAGCCCACGAATCCACCGCCGGCGGCGGTGCCGGTGAAGGCATCGCTGAAAATCATGGCAAAGGCGGCGGGAATCTCCGCGGCATGCGAGAAGATTACATAAAGCCCGCCCAGGACGTAGACGATGATCATCAACGGGACGAAGGCGGCAGTAATGCGCCCGATGGCCTGGATTCCACCGAGGAGTACGGAGCCCACCAAGACGAAGAGGATTGCACCGGTGGCCGCTGGGGCGATACCGAAGGTCGATTCCATATTGGTGGCCACAGCATTGGCTTGGGCGAGGTTGCCGATGCCAAAGGAGGCGCAAATTGCAAAGATGGCAAAGAATACTGCGAGTACCGATCCGAGTGGTCCGGGGATGCCACGCTTTAGGTATTGCTGCGGCCCGCCGGACATCTCGCCCTTGGAATCCGTGGTGCGAAAACGCACGCCCAGGTAGGCCTCGGTGTACTTGGACGCCATGCCCACGAGGCCGGTAATCCAGATCCATACCAGTGCGCCAGGGCCACCGATGGACAGTGCGGTGGCCACGCCCACGATATTTCCCACGCCCACGGTGGCGGCAAGGGCGGTGGTCAGCGCCTGATAATTGGAAATATCACCCTCGGTGGACTGTTCGTCAGAGTCTGTGGCAAAGACGTGACGCGTCGCGCGTCCCAGCGCTCGGAATTGGAGTCCGCCCAAACGAAGGGTTAGCCACAAGCCGGTGCCCAACAGGAGGGGAATGAGGATGAATGGTCCCCACACCACGGTGCTGATGGCGGAGAGGATGGAATTAAGCGAGTCCATTCTGTAAATCTAGCGAACTATAGAAATGGAGTAAATTTGCCCATACCCCCAGCCGGGGGAATATTCGTCCTGCGCAACCACGGGAGAGAAGGCAAGCTGGAATGGCATCCCACCCCAACCCTGCAAGGAGCACGCAATGGCCCACGAGCGCGCCGGCACCCTGGCACAGCCCACGGATCTTATTGATATCGCAGAATTGGTCACCGCCTACTACACCCGTACCCCGGACGCCGATAACCCGGATCAGCAGGTGTCCTTCGGTACCTCAGGCCACCGCGGCTCCGCGCTCGATTGCGCGTTTAATGAGGCACATATCCTAGCGATTACCCAAGCCATTGTGGATTACCGCGCGGAACAAGGCGTTGCTGGGGCGATTTTCATCGGCCGCGATACCCACGCGCTGTCCGAGCCGGCCATGGTTTCCGCCCTTGAGGTGCTGCTAGCCAATGGGGTGGAGGTTCGCGTCGACGAGCGCGGCCGCTACACGCCGACCCCAGCGGTCTCCCATGCCATCCTGACTCACCCTGGCACCGATGGCATCGTGATTACCCCGTCCCATAATCCTCCCCGCGATGGCGGTTTCAAATACAACCCGCCTACCGGTGGACCGGCCGATGCTCAGGCCACCGATTGGATTGCTGGCCGCGCGAACGAGTACCTGCGCGCTGGGCTGGAGGGTGTGAAGCGGACGTCTGTCGCGGGCGTGCTGGACGAGCGCTGCGTGAAGCACGACTACGTGCACAACTACGTGGCTGACCTTAAGAACGTGGTGGATATGCAGGCCATTAAAGAATCCGGCCTGCGCATTGGCGCTGATCCCATGGGTGGCGCTTCCGTGGATTATTGGCAGGCCATCGCGGACCACTACGAGCTCAACATGACCGTGGTGAATCCGGAGGTGGATTCCACTTTCCGCTTTATGACCTTGGATACGGACGGCAAGATCCGCATGGATTGTTCCTCGCCGGATGCTATGGCCTCGCTTGTCGACGCCCGCTCTAAGTTTGACCTTGCCACCGGCAACGACGCCGACGCGGACCGCCATGGCATTGTCACTCCCGATGCCGGACTCATGAACCCCAATCACTACCTCGCCGTGGCTATCGAGTACCTCTTTAGTCACCGCCCGCAGTGGGGGAGTGCCGGTGTGGGAAAGACCCTGGTGTCTTCCTCCATGATCGATCGCGTGGTGAAAAGCCTGGACTGCGAATTGGTGGAGGTGCCTGTTGGCTTCAAGTGGTTTGTGCCGGGGTTGGTCGAAGGCGCCATTGGTTTCGGTGGCGAGGAGTCCGCTGGGGCGTCATTCCTGCGCTTCGATGGCTCCGTGTGGTCCACCGATAAGGACGGCATCATTATGGATCTGCTCGCCGCGGAGATTACCGCCGTCACCGGCAAGACTCCGTCCCAGCGTTATGCAGAACTGGCGGAGAAATTTGGCGCCCCAGCCTATGCCCGCACCGACGCCCCCGCTAACCGCGAGCAGAAGGCCATCCTCAAGAAGCTGTCTCCGGACAAGGTCACCGCTACTGAGCTGGCGGGCGAGGACATTGTGGCCAAGCTGACGGAGGCACCCGGCAACGGCGCGGCCATTGGCGGCCTGAAGGTAGCGACGAAAAATGCCTGGTTCGCCGCTCGTCCTTCCGGTACGGAAGATAAGTACAAAATCTATGCCGAGTCTTTCTTGGGTGAGGAACATCTCAGACAGGTGCAAGCAGAAGCACAGGCAGTTGTTGCCAATGTTTTAAAGGGTTAACGCTAAACTCATCCTCGTGAGTAGCAAGATTAATGGGAAGCTGATGCTTGATGTCATCAGCTTCATCGCCCGCTTTTTTATGGCCTGGGTGTGGATTGACGCCGGCGTGCATAAGCTTGGCAAGACCCTAGACATGACCCAGGCCATTAAAGGCTATGACATTTTTACGCCTGATTGGGCTCTTTACCTCGCAACGGTCATTGGCCCACTGGAGGTTATTGGTGGCGTGCTCTTGCTGCTCGGGCTGTTTTTGCGAAAGTCCTCCATCGTGGCCACCGTCGTGTTGCTGCTCTTTATGGTGGGTATCGCACAAGCTTGGGCCCGTGGACTGGATATTGACTGCGGCTGCTTTGGCTTTGACGCCCAAAATCCTGACCGAGGAATGGATTATGCGAAGACGCTGCTGCGCGACGCCGCATATCAATTCCTGACCCTATGGACCATCAAGCGCCCCTTCACCAAGTTTGCCCTTCACCCCTAGCAGGTGGGCAAGGTAGGCTGATCGAGTCCGAAGAATTGCAAAGGCAAGGTTCAAATGAGCAAAGTATCTGACCCGAACGCCAAGGGTGGCAACGGATTTATTTGGGGAGTCGGCGTGCTCCTCGTCATTATTGCCGTTGTCATTGGCTACATCGTGTGGAACGGTAAGCAGTCCGATGACGGCATCGAAGACGTCAATATGACGATGGAGTACAGCGACGGCGCTATCACGCTGAAGGGCGAAAATGCTACGGACGGTACTCCTGAAGTAGATCTGTACGAAGATTACTCCTGCCCACATTGTGCAGAATTGGCGCAGGCCACTGATGGCAAAATGAAGCAGGCTATCGAGGACGGCAAGCTCATCGTCCATGTACGTACCCTCAACTTCTTGGATGGCGAAGATATTGAAAACCAGGACGGCTACTCCACCAAGGCGGCAGCCGCAATGTCCGAGTTGGCCAAGTCCGGTGATGCCAAGACTTACTGGAATTTGCGTGATTTCCTCATGCAAAACCAGCAAAGTGTAGCAAATAAGTGGGAGACCGGAGATATCGCTGACCAAGCCAAGGAGCTTGGCGCGGACGATGATGTCGTTGATTCCATCAAGGATGTAGACGTCAAGCAGGGCAATAAGGTGGCGAAGACCAACTACGACAAGCTGGATAAGGAAACCGGAACCGTATCTTCGCCGCGCATCATCAAGGATGGCAAGGATGTTCCATCAGAAAAGGATCAAAAGGCCGGCAAGAACCTGGGTGACTGGGTAGAAATCGTCACCAAGTAGCAGGCGATTTGGAGAGTTAAATACCCTCCATGTATATTTAAGCGAGTTGCAGCCCACAGGGTTGCACCTCGTTTGAGGGGCTATGGCGCAGCTGGTAGCGCACCACACTGGCAGTGTGGGGGTCACGGGTTCGAATCCCGTTAGCTCCACAATATAAAGGAGAGGAACATCAGTTCCTCTCCTTTTTCTCGTTGCGGAGGGCTAGAGCTCCGCTAGATTCTCATCGAGCATGCGCTGATCGATAGCGATGCCCACAGCCGCACCGCTGCCCATCGCTTGCGAGATTTGGTCTGGCGAGCTGACCACATTGCCGGCCGCCCACAGGCGCGATACCGAGGTCTGGCCACGCTCTACGCTGACCCACCCGTTGGCTGATTCGCAGCCGGCATCCCGCAGCAGTGCGTCATTGGGCAGAAAATCGGGTCCAGTAAAGCACGCTTCATAGGTGTCTTCTCCAGTGGAGCTTTGCACTACAACGTCGGTCGACGATGCCTCCTTTGGCCGGACTTGCGTCACTTGCGCATCGTTTACCTTTACGCCCAATCCGGCGAGTTGCGAGCGATCAAGATCGGTGAGCTCAAGGCCGTTGGGGTAGAAGGTCAGTGTGCTCGTCCACGTGGACAGCAGTTTGCTGATGCGGATGGTAAAAGGCGGATTCGCGCCGCCGATGAGCGCAACCTTCTTCCCAGTGACTTCGTAGCCATGGCAGTAAGGGCAATGAAAGACCCTGGTGCCCCACAAGTCGCTGAGGCCGGGGACGGCAGGGAGCTTGTCCGTGAGCCCCGTCGCGACGAGAATGTGGCAGGATTCGAAAACCTCGCCGCTGCCAAGTTTTACCTGCCAAGGTCCGTGCTCGGAAGTGCGGGTGAGTTTCTCCACCGAGCCCTGGGAAATGGTTCCACCGAATTTCTTGACCTCCGCGTGGCCGCGCTGAAGCAGTTCGGCGGGAGGCGCGCCATCGAGGCCAAGGATGCCGTGGGCATGTTCGCTGAAGCGATTGCGGGGAGCCCCGGAATCGATTAACTGAATTTTTCGGTTAGCGCGGGCCAAGGTGATGGCCGCAGCGGTGCCGGCAAAGCCACCGCCGATGATGGTGACGTCCGAGTACATTGCTCCTCCTTTATAGGAAGTGGGTAGCATGGTGCGCAGCCGAGTATATGCAGTCAACATCGAAGGGGCTCGCGCGCAGAATGACTGATGAATCCACAGGGTTCTTTACACGCGAAGCGCTCTATGGGGCGTCGCCTGTACAGGCGGTGGGCAGGTTCTTTGTAAAGTACTTCAACTTTCGTGGCCGGGCGTCCATGAGTGAGTTTTGGTGGGTTTTCGGTTTCCTGGTGCTGAGCTCTGTGGCAATCGGCATTATCGATCGGCACTTTGGCGTGGATATTGAGACTATTGCCGAGGCGGTACTTGTGATTCCAGTCGTTTCTTTGATGTGCCGGCGGCTGCACGATTCCGGGAGGACGGGGTTGTTATGCCTGATTGGGCTCATTCCGGTGTTCGGTGGAATCGCCTTGCTCTTTATGATGGCTCTGCCCACGCGCGAGCATTCGGCGCTTTAAAAGTTTCCTTGCCTGATTAGGCTGGGCGGCATGCAGACTTTTTCAAAGCGAGTACGCGACAGAGATCAAGCAGGTGCCGAGGCTGCCGGACTGCGGTGGCTCAGGGAGGCCACCGACGCGGTGGTCAACGTCGTGAGCGCCGACGGGCTAGAAATCGTTACCGAGCGCGTGGACGAGGTCATGCCCACGCCGGAGGCGGCGCGGACATTTGGTACGGAGCTGGCGCGCATGCACCGTGGGGGAGCCGAAGCGTTTGGCGCACCTCCTACCGGGTGGGAGGGAAAGAACTTCATCGGCAGCATCGAGCAAGACTGCATCCCGACGGATAATTGGGGCGAGTTCTATGTTGAACAGCGAGTGCTGCCCTTTGCGGAACTGGCGGGGATTAGTGCAGCGCAGTTGGACTTGGTAAGGCGTGCCTGCGACGCCATCGCCGCGCGCAGTTGGGATGTGGCGCCGGCGCGCATCCACGGCGATCTATGGGCGGGCAACCTGCTTTTTGGAGCGGATGGCGGCATCATGATTGACCCCGCCGCCCATGGTGGGCACCCGCATACGGATTTGGGAATGTTGGCGCTTTTCGGGGCACCGTACCTCGAGGAGATTTTCCGGGGATATGGTGCGCCGAAGGACATCGAAAAGTGGATTCCCATGCACCAACTGCACCCGTTGGCGGTGCATGCGCTTACGCACGGCGCCAGCTATAACCGGACGCTGGAGCGCGCGGCGGCCGCAACCTTGGAGGCGCTAGGCTAAAGGTTCGGCCCCTGCGGCATGATGCGCTTGTGGGCGCCGCGGCGCCATAAGGTTTCGATGCGTTCGCGGGCGGCGTTGGGAACCGCCTTGCCCTCTAGGTAGTCATCGATGTGGGCGTAGGTGACGCCGAGAGCCTCTTCGTCGGGAAGCTGGGGCTTATCGTCCTCCAAGTCCGCGGTGGGGACCTTCTCCCAGGTAGAGCGCGGGGCGCCGAGGTGCTCTAGGAGGGCGGCGCCTTGGCGCTTATTGAGGCCGGCCAGGGGGAGAAGATCCGCCGCGCCATCGCCCCACTTGGTAAAGAAGGCCGTGACATTTTCCGCCGCATGGTCGGTGCCGATGACTAGCGCGCCGACTTCACCGGCGATGGCATATTGGGCGGTCATGCGCAGGCGGGCTTTGGTATTGCCGCGGTTGAAATCGGTGACGTCGGCAAGCTGCAGCGCATCCGCCACCTGTTCGTCGAGGGCCAGGGTGGCTGGCTTGATATCGACGGTGGCGCGGTGATCGGGCTGGATGAAATCCAGGGCAATCTGAGCATCGTCCTCATCGGCCTGCACGCCGTGGGGCAGGCGCACGGCCCAAAACTCCGCGCCGTCGACGCGTTCCACCGCCAGCTGCGCAAGCTTTCCTGCCAAGGTGGAGTCTTGGCCGCCAGAGATACCCAGCACGTAGCCTTTAGCGCCGGTGGTGCGCAGGTAATCAACCAGGAAATCCACGCGGCGCTGCACTTCGGCTTCTGGATCGATAAAGGGACGCACACCCAGGGCTTTTATGATGGTTTGCTGCAGTTTTTCGGCATCATTCGACATGACGTTCATGGTAGCTGCCTGACACAATATTGTGCTGTGAATAAGGAAGTTTATGTCAAGGTAGTAGCTGGCATAGCGGCCCTGGGCGGGCTGCTATTTGGATACGACACCGGCGTGATGTCCGGTGCCTTGCTTTTTATTAGCCCCGCATTCGACATGAGTGCCCACCAAGAGGGTTGGGTGACCTCGATGCTGCTCGTGGGTGCTGCAGTAGGGGCGCTGACGGCCGGGCGCATCGCCGATAGGTATGGACGCCGCTTCACGCTGATTGCGGGCGGCATTATTTTCGTGGTGGGCTCCATCTGGTGTGCGCTTTCCGGCTCGGTGGGAATGCTGGCCACGGCGCGCACTTTTTTGGGCTTTGCTGTGGGTGCAGTGTCCATCGTGTCTCCCATGTATATCGCGGAGATCGTGCCCGCCAAGGTGCGCGGGCGCATGGTCTCGCTCAATACCCTCGCGATTGTGGTGGGCCAGTTGATGGCCTACCTGGTCAACTCCGCGCTGGCCTCTACCGGCAGCTGGGAGTGGATGCTGGGCCTGGCCGCCGTCCCGGGCGTGGTGCTGGCACTCGGAATGGCGTTTCTGCCAGAGACGCCGGTATGGCTGGCCACTAACGGGCGCATGCGCCACGCCCAAGAGATTGCCGGGCGCGCCGGGATGGACATCTCGGAGCTGACCTCGCAAGAGACCGCGCGAAAATCCAGCGGATCCGAATGGAAGGCGCTGAAGGCCAATCGGTGGATGCAGATTACGGTGCTGCTTGCCATGCTGATGGGCTTGACGCAGCAGATTACCGGCGTCAACGCCATCGTCTACTTCGCGCCGACCATGATGAACCAGGTAGGGATATCCACGGCCAACTCGGTTTATACCTCCATCGTTATCGGCACGGTATCCGTGTTGGCCTGCTGGGTGGGGCTCAAGGTCGTGGACCGCATTGGGCGAAAGCGATTGTTGCTGATCGGCCTGACCGGCAACGTGGTCTCGCTGTTTATCCTCTCCTTTGCCTATTCCCATGCGCAGGACTCCACCGCCATGGCGATGGTCTCGTTGGTATTTATGGCGCTGTTTATCGCCTTCCAACAGGCGGCAGTGTCACCCACCACCTGGCTACTCATCTCCGAGCTGGTGCCACTGCAGGTGCGCGGCCTAGGCATGGGCATTGCGGGGCTCTCGCTATGGGCCACCAACTGGGCCGTGGCGCAGTACTTCCTGCCGCTAGTGGAGTGGCTGACCGGCCCGGTGGCGTTTATCGTCTTCGGAGTCTTTGGTCTCATCGCCATCGGCTACACCAAGGTTTTGGTTCCAGAGACTATGGGACGTAGCCTGGATGAGGTAGGCGAGGAGATGAAGTCGCGCTACGAGCGCGAGTCCGCACCCGTGAAGCCTTAGTGTTTTGGTATTGACGGCCGTGTGAGGTAACATTTTTCCTCGTGTCATGGCTGGGGATTCCCAGTCCGTGCTTTACTTATTCAACCGCATGTAGATTGCGCATAACGAAAGGAGCGCCCGATGAAGGTCCGTAAGTCCCTTCGGTCGCTGAAGAAGAAGCCGGGCGCCCAGGTTATTCGCCGCCACGGTAAGGTCTTCGTGATCAACAAGAAGGATCCCCGTTTCAAGGCTCGTCAGGGCTAATTGAGACGCGATTCCATCCGCTCCCTCCGGATTTCCGGAGCGGGGCGGATTTTTTCATGCGTGAGCTCGCGCGCAAAGAATAAATTCTTTTAAATCCAAGTGAACATAAAGACAAATGTATGAATATAATTATTTTGTCTATCCATGCCGTGAGAAAGAAGAATAATGTCCCATCGAATCGTTGCCGCACTCACTGCCGCCGCACTCGGATTTTCTGCCCCAGTGGCTCATGCCACAGAGTCACAGTGGGAATCCTCGGCGCCGGAGTCCCTTGGTATCAATGACCCGTCCTGTGTGCCTTCAGGGGACATCACTGAGCCCGTTGTGTTGCTGCATGGAACCTCAAACAATGCTTCCGTATGGGGAAACTTGGTTCACCTCCTGCAAGATCGGGGGGGGGCGTGTGGGCCTTTGACTACGGCGCCGATGATGTCACCTTGCAGAATATGATTCCAAGTGTCAAAGCCATCGCGGACCTGGATGATTCGGCCGCGGAAATTGCGGATTAGGTGGACTATGTCCGCGAGGTCACTGGCTCGGACAAGGTGAACTTGGTGGGCCATTCCCAGGGCGGTATGCACATCAAGACCTATACCCAGATGCACGATGGGGCGGACCATGTGTCCCATGCGGTGGCGCTGGGCGGCAACTTTCACGGCACCACGCTCAATGGGCAGGGGGAGACGCTTTCCAAATTCATTGCCTTCGCGCCGCACTTCGCCGCCTTTTTGGCTAGTACGGCCGGCGTCCAGCAAGTGGTGGGGTCGGAGTTTATGCAACGGCTCAATGCGCTGCCAGATACCGCGCCAGGCGTGCTTTATACCTCCATTTATTCGCCGGGGGATACGACGGTGACTCCGAATAGCTCTTCGCAGCTGGCGCTTGGCGACGGCGCCGATGTGGTCAACCTCGACCTTGGCGAAGTCTGCGGCGTGGCCCCTCGTCACGACAAGTTGCCGACCGACCGGACGGTGTTGAGTCAGGTCATTTTTGGACTGAAGCGTGCCCCAGGGGAGGGGCCGGACCCGGCGACCTGCGCCTCTGGCGAGCCTTCGACAGTAGGCTCTTAAGGTGACATGCCAGCCCTAAAATGTGAACTTTGACACACAAAATGGTGAACTCCAGGTAAACCTGCAGGAATCCCATTGGTGTAGTTTCATGGCTGTCCGTTGGTGTGGACAACATGTGGGGCCTGAGGGTGTGCCATCCTGGGAATACCACGGCTGTAACTACTACATATTGTGTTAGTTGCGGGTATTTCCCCCAAAGTATAGTGTCGTTGATGTTGCTCAGAGCGGCGCAGGAAGCGCCCGCATAGGCGGGAAAACGCACCCCGCTCTGACGAATTTTTCAATGCAGGAGCTTTAAGGATCTATATGTCTATCACCGTTTACACCAAGCCAGCATGCGTCCAGTGCAATGCCACCAAGAAGGCTCTCGACCGTGCCGGCCTTGAGTACGACCTCGTCGATATCTCGGCCGATGAAGAGGCCCGCGATTACGTTATGGCCCTAGGCTACGTTCAGGCCCCAGTAGTTGAGGCTAATGGCGAGCACTGGTCTGGTTTCCGCCCTGACCGTATCAAGGGCTTGGCTTCCGTAGCGGCCTCCGCTTAAGGGAGTAGGGGAGGCCAGTAGCGATGTTGGTCGTGTATTTTTCCTCCGCGACGGAAAATACGCACCGGTTCGTGCAGAAACTGGGCTTTCCTAGCGCGCGCATCCCGCTGCGCCGCACGGACGAGCCCCTCAAGGTCAACGAACCCTATGTTTTGGTGTGCCCCACTTATGGCGGGGGTGCGTCCATCAGCCACCAGAACTCCCGGCCCGTGCCTACACAGGTAATTAAGTTCCTGAACGATGAGCACAACCGTAGTTTCATTCGCGCGGTAATCGCGGGTGGCAATAGCAACTTCGGCGCCGACTTTGGCAAGGCTGGTGACGTCATCAGCGCCAAATGTAAAGTGCCCTATGTATATCGTTTCGAGTTGCTGGGAAACGAAGACGATATAAAAATTTGTCGTGAAGGCTTATTGGCTAACGCCGCCGAGCTTGGACTCGAGGCCGCGGCCTAGCGCCCACTACGACTTAAATAAAGATCCTAATTTTTAAGAAAGGCCTTGTCAGCTGTGAGTACGCAATTGGGGAAGACCGTCGCCGAGCCAGTAAAGCCAGAAGAGCAGTTGGATTACCACGCTCTGAACGCGATGCTGAATCTCTACGATGCTAACGGCAAGATTCAGTTTGAAAAAGACCGCGAGGCCGCTAACCAATTCTTCCTGCAGCACGTTAATCAAAACACGGTCTACTTCCATGATCTGGAAGAAAAGATCGATTACCTGATTAATAACAAGTACTACGACCCGCAGGTCATTGAGCAGTATGATTTCTCCTTTATTAAGGAGCTATTCAAGCGCGCTTATTCCTATAAGTTCCGCTTCAAGTCCTTCCTGGGCGCGTATAAGTACTACACCAGCTACACGCTGAAGACCTTTGATGGCCGTCGCTACCTCGAGCGCTTTGAGGACCGCGTGTCCATGACGGCTCTATTTTTGGCGGATGGCGATACTGGCCTAGCGGAGCACCTCGTAGACGAGATCATGACCGGCCGCTTCCAGCCGGCTACCCCGACCTTCCTCAACGCCGGCAAGGCCCAGCGCGGCGAGCTCGTCTCCTGCTTCCTGCTGCGCATCGAGGACAATATGGAGTCCATCGGCCGCTCCATCAACTCCGCGCTGCAGCTTTCCAAGCGCGGCGGCGGCGTGGCCCTCCTGCTGTCTAATATCCGCGAGTCCGGTGCACCAATTAAGC
Organism: Corynebacterium sp. MSK158; assembly: GCF_030229085.1. Classification (NCBI taxonomy): domain Bacteria; kingdom Bacillati; phylum Actinomycetota; class Actinomycetes; order Mycobacteriales; family Corynebacteriaceae; genus Corynebacterium; species Corynebacterium sp. MSK158. Next base: position 123,753 of record NZ_JASPHJ010000006.1, on the reverse strand, counting down.
ACATTGAGAACCAGTCTTCCGGCGTCATCCCCGTGATGAAGCTGCTGGAGGATTCCTTCTCCTACGCCAACCAGCTCGGTGCCCGCCAGGGTGCCGGTGCGGTTTACCTCAACGCGCACCACCCGGACATCATGAACTTCCTGGACACCAAGCGCGAGAATGCGGATGAGAAGATCCGCATTAAGACCCTCTCGCTGGGCATCGTCGTGCCGGATATCACCTTTGAGTTGGCTAAGCGCAATGATGATATGTACCTCTTCTCGCCGTATGACGTCGAGCGCGTCTATGGCAAGGCCTTCGGTGACATCTCCGTGACCGAGCACTATGAGGAGATGGTGGAAGACCCACGCATCCGCAAGAAGAAGATCAACGCCCGCCACTTCTTCCAGACCGTGGCAGAGCTACAGTTCGAGTCCGGTTACCCGTACATCATGTTCGAGGACACCGTAAACCGCGCGAACCCAGTGAAGACCTCGTGGATCAACATGTCCAACCTGTGCTCGGAAATCCTGCAGGTCAACTCCGCATCCGAATTCAACGCGGACCTGACCTATGAGGAGCTGGGCAGCGATATTTCCTGCAACTTGGGTTCCCTGAATATCGCGATGACCATGGATTCTCCGGACTTTGCCAATACGGTGGAAACCGCCATCCGCGGCCTGACCGCCGTGGCGGATAAGACCTCCATTGACTCCGTGCCGTCCGTGCGCCGTGGTAATGATGAGTCCCACGCCATCGGTTTGGGCCAGATGAACCTGCACGGTTACTTGGGCCGCGAGCACATCGAGTATGGCTCGGAAGAGGGCTTGGACTTTACCAATGCTTACTTTGCCGCCATTTTGTATGCGGCGCTGCGTGCCTCCAATAAGATTGCCCGCGAGCGCGGCGAGTACTTCACGGAGTTCCCCCAGTCCGAGTATGCCTCGGGCGAATTCTTTGACCGCTACGATCCGGAAGAGTTCAAGCCGAAGACGAAGAAGGTGCAGGAGCTTTTCGACGCCTCTTCGATCCACACCCCGTCCGCCCAGGACTGGGAGGACTTGAAGCAGGACGTGGCTAAGTACGGCCTGTATAACCGCAACCTGCAGGCGGTGCCGCCGACGGGCTCGATTTCCTATATCAATAACTCCACCTCGTCCATCCACCCGATTGCCTCCAAGATTGAGATCCGCAAGGAGGGCAAGATCGGCCGTGTCTACTACCCGGCGCCGCACATGGATAATGACAACCTGGAGTACTTCAAGGATTCTTATGAGATCGGCTACGAGAAGATCGTCGATACTTATGCCGTAGCCACGAAGTATGTGGACCAGGGCCTATCGCTCACGCTCTTCTTCAAGGACACCGCGACCACCCGCGAGGTCAATCGCGCGCAGATTTATGCGTGGCGCAAGGGCATTAAGACCTTGTACTACATCCGCCTGCGCCAGATGGCGCTGGAGGGCACCGAGGTCGAGGGCTGCGTATCCTGCATGCTCTAAACCGGTGGTAGGGCGCCTCGATGCACGTCGCGGGGAAGGACGTGCATCGAGGCGTTTAACCGTTTTCGGCCCTAGTGCGGTCGAGAATGGTGCGGGAGGTTTCTTCGGCGGCGTCGGCAAGCCCGGCATCAATGGCGCGGGCCAGTTCCCTGTGCAGCTGTGTGGTGCCGCTGATGGGGTCGCGTTTGCGGGAGCCGAAGACGGACTTGCCCTTGAGCATCGCCACTAGGGAGGGGGCGAGCGCGGCGAGCATTTCATTGCCGGAGGCCCGCAGGATGAGGGTGTGGAAGCGCAGATCGGTTTCCAATTCTTCGCCCACGCGCGGAGACGGGGTGGATTCCAGCTCGGCCAATCGCGCGGCGAGGCGCAGCAATTCCGCCCGCTGCTGGGCGGTGGCGTTGCCGGCAGCCAGACGCGCGGCCACCGGTTCGATGCCAAGCCTTAGCTCGTTGAGCCGGGCCACTTGCTGCCCGCGCGTTTTATCGTTGTCTAAGCGCCAGCCAATGATCGCTGGGTCGTATACCGCCCACTTCTCCATCGGTAGCACCGTGAGGCCCACGCGGCGCTCAGAGCTCACCATGCCGAGATGCTCCAAGGCGCGCATGGCCTCTCGGGCTACGGTGCGGGAGATGCCAAAGCGCTTTTCGACGTCCCCCAGCCGGAACCGCTCGCCCTCCGCGAGGTCTCCGCTTACTATATCCGCGCCGAGCTGATCCACCACGGAACCCAGCAGGGGAGGGGTGGCACTCATGCGGAAATCCTTTCTTTGCATGCTCCGAAGTAACTGGGATCAGTATAGGTAAGTGGTATCCAGCACAATGGCTTAGAGGGGCGGCGAATTGGGTATGCTGGAGACCTGAATTTGTCCGTTTTTAGTATTGGAGTGACGCCGCGTGTCGCACGAGTACGATGACTATCTTTCTAGTCATGAAAAGCCAGTTGAAGCCATTAACTGGAATAGCATCCCGGATGAAAAGGACCTTGAAGTGTGGGACCGTCTCACCGGTAACTTCTGGTTGCCGGAAAAGGTTCCAGTCTCCAATGACCTTCCCAGCTGGAAGACGCTGACGGAGAAGGAAAAGGAAACCACCATGCGGGTCTTTACCGGCCTGACGCTGCTGGATACCATCCAGGGCACAGTGGGTGCGATTTCCCTCCTTCCGGATTCCCAGACTCTGCATGAGGAAGCGGTCTACACCAATATCGCCTTCATGGAGTCCGTGCACGCCAAGTCCTATTCCAATATCTTTATGACCCTGGCGTCCACGCCGATGATCAACGATGCCTTCCGCTGGTCCGAAGAAAACGAGAACCTGCAGAAGAAGGCCAAGATCATCTTGTCCTACTACAAGGGCGATGATCCGCTGAAGAAGAAGGTGGCGTCCACGCTGCTGGAGTCCTTCCTGTTCTACTCCGGCTTCTACCTGCCGATGTACTTCTCCTCCCGTGCGAAGCTCACCAACACCGCCGATATCATCCGCCTGATCATCCGCGATGAGGCTGTGCATGGCTACTACATTGGTTATAAGTTCCAGCAGGCGTATAAGCAGCTGGATGAAGAGCGCCAGGCGGAGCTGAAGGAATACACCTTCGACTTGGTCTATGACCTCTATGACAATGAGATCGACTACACCGAGGATCTCTACGATGACCTGGGCTGGACCGAGGACGTTAAGCGCTTCCTGCGGTACAACGCCAATAAGGCGTTGAATAACTTGGGCTTCGAGGGGCTCTTCCCGGCCGATGAGACCCGCGTTTCCCCGGCTATCTTGTCTTCGTTGTCGCCGAACGCCGACGAGAACCATGACTTCTTCTCTGGTTCGGGTTCTTCCTATGTCATCGGCAAGGCTGAGGACACTACGGATGATGACTGGGACTTCTAAGCATTCCCGCTGATCAGCGTGGTCTAGCGGCACACCTTCTGCTCGAACTCAACCGAAAGGTTGATAACGAGCGGGGGTGTGTTTTTACGTTTTGGGGCCGCACAATTCGGCGCGACTGTGACATATAGCACGCTGCATCTTTGGCGAAAACCGTAGGAGGAAATAGTGGCTGCGCCACGTGCAGGGGCAATGTGGCAGATGTGGTCAGTGGTGAGGTGTGTCCTTGTGTCCGAGTATTGGGGGAAGCTGGAAAGAACAGGGGAAAATGGCCTAATATAAGGCGAGTAAACCTAGGTGTAGGTGGAGTCTGTCCACAGACACTTTGTTATTCAGGAGGATTTTATGACCGCTGTGGCGCCACGGGTCGACGATTACGTCGCCCCCACACGTCCAGAGCCAACCGGTAACGCGAAGACCGGTTCAAAGGCTTGGGTATTTCTAACCACCACCGACCACAAGCAGCTGGGCATCATGTACTTGATCATGTCCTTCAGCTTCTTCTTCCTCGGTGGCTTTATGGCACTGTTGATCCGCGCGGAGCTGTTCACCCCGGGTCTCCAGTTCTTGTCCAATGAGCAGTTCAACCAGCTGTTTACCATGCACGGCACCGTGATGCTGCTGCTGTTTGCGACCCCAGTTGTGTGGGGCTTTGGTAACTACATCCTGCCGCTGCAGATTGGTGCGCCGGACGTGGCTTTCCCTCGTCTCAACGCCTTCGGCTTCTGGGTTACCTTGCTGGGCGGCACCGTAATGCTGCTGGGCTTCGTTACCCCAGGTGGTGCGGCTGACTTTGGCTGGACCATGTACATGCCGCTGGCTGATGGTGTTCACACCCCGGGCATCGGCGCGGATATGTGGATTGTCGGCGTGGGCGCTACCGGTGTCGGTACCATTGCCTCCGCTATCAACATGATTACGACCATCCTGACCCTGCGCGCACCGGGCATGACCATGTTCCGTCTGCCGGTCTTCAGCTGGGCTGTGTTTACCGCATCCGCCATCGTGCTGATGATTTTCCCGCTGCTGACCGCTGCAGCACTGGGCGTTCTGTATGACCGCAAGCTGGGCGGCCACATCTACGATTCCGCTAATGGTGGCGCCATCCTGTGGCAGCACCTGTTCTGGTTCTTCGGCCACCCTGAGGTTTACGTCCTCGCGCTGCCGTTCTTCGGCGTTGTGTCTGAGGTCGTTCCGGTCTTCTCCCGCAAGCCGGTCTTCGGCTACATCGGCCTGGTCTTCGCGCTGCTGGCCATCGGCTCCCTGTCCATGGCTGTGTGGGCACACCACATGTTCGTCACCGGCGCTATCCTGCTGCCGTTCTTCTCCTTCATGACGTTCCTGATTGCGGTTCCAACCGGCGTCAAGTTCTTCAACTGGGTAGGCACCATGTGGAAGGGCCACATCACCTGGGATACCCCGATGATCTTCGCCATGGGCTTCATGGCAACCTTCCTGTTCGGCGGTATGACCGGCGTTATGCTGGCATCCCCGGCACTGGACTTCCACCTGGCTGAGTCCTACTTCTTGATTGCGCACTTCCACTACACCCTGTTCGGTACGGTTGTGTTCTCCGCCTTCGCCGGCCTGTACTTCTGGTTCCCGAAGATGACCGGCCGCATGCTGGACGAGCGTCTGGGCAAGATTCACTTCTGGCTGACCTTCATCGGCTTCCACGGCACCTTCCTAGTCCAGCACTGGGTCGGCAACATGGGTATGCCGCGTCGTTACGCTGACTACCTGGAGTCCGATGGCTTCACGGTCTTCAACCAGATTTCCACCATCTTCTCCTTCGTCCTCGGCGCTTCCGTTATCCCGCTGGTGTGGAACGTATTCAAGTCCTGGCGCTACGGCGAGATCGTCACCGTGGATGACCCATGGGGCTACGGCAACTCCCTCGAGTGGGCAACCTCCTGCCCGCCGCCGCGTCACAACTTCGTGTCGCTGCCGCGTATCCGCTCCGAGCGTCCGGCCTTCGAGCTGCACTACCCACACATGGTTCAGCGCATGCGCGAAGAAGCACACGTGGGTAGCCACTAAAGCGATATAACTCGCTAAAGCACTCCTGACTTAAGCCGCCTCCCAGCCCGCCAAAGGCCGTGGGAGGCGGCTTTGGCGTATCTTATTTGCCCTACGTGCGATAATGGGCGGCGTGAGTACCCAAGCTGATACCTATGCCGTCATTACCACCACTGGGCCGGACAAGCCCGGGGTCTCGGCGGCCTTTTTCCGCGTGTTGGCGTCTTATAGCGCCGCGCTTGTCGACGTCGAACAGGCCATCTTTTCCGGCCGCATCACCCTCGCTGCCCATACCCGCATTCCCCGTACGCGCGCCGAGCAGATTGCACAGGGGTTGCGCAATACCTTGAGCATCTACGGGCAGCAGGTATCCATGGATTTGCGGGAGGAGGAATCTAGCGCGCGAGCTCGCTCCACGCATGCGGTGGTCCTCATGGGAACGGAAGTAACCGCTCACCACGTAGAGGAGGTCGCCCGCGTATTGGCTAACTTTGATGCCAATATCGATCGCATCCGCGGGCTTTCCACCTCTCCGCTGACCGGGCTGGAACTTTTCTTGTCCCTCCAAGGTTCCGCGGCACCCGTTCGCCAGGCGCTAGCAGAGCTCGCACAGCAAATTGGCATCGACATTGCCATCGAGCCGGCGGGTCTGGGCCGGCGCTCCAAGCGCCTCGTCTGCTTCGACTGCGACAGCACCCTCATTCAAGGCGAGGTCATCGAGATGCTGGCCGCGCACGCCGGCAAGGAGCAAGAGGTTGCCGCTGTCACGGCCCGGGCTATGCGCGGCGAATTGGACTTTGAGGAGTCCCTGCGCGAGCGCGTGGCCGTTTTGGCCGGCCTGGATGCTTCCATCATTGATGAGGTAGCCCGCGAGATTCAGCTGACCCCCGGTGCCCGCGAGACCATTGCCACGCTCAACCACATCGGTTATCGCACCGCTGTGGTCTCCGGTGGGTTCATCCAAGTTCTAGAGGGCCTAGCCGCGGAAATGCACTTAGACTATGTCCGCGCCAATACCTTGGAGATAGCCGATGGCAAGCTCACCGGCCGCGTAACCGGCAAGGTGGTTGATCGCAAGGCCAAGGAGGAATTCCTGCGGGAGTTTGCCGCGGATTCCGGAGTGGGCATGCGTCAGACGGTCGCCGTGGGCGACGGTGCCAATGACATCGATATGATTACCGCCGCGGGGTTGGGCATCGCCTTTAACGCTAAGCCGGCGCTGCAAGAAGTGGCGGATACTTCGGTAAATCACCGGCGGCTGGATGAGGTACTACAGATTTTGGGAATCCCGGTCGAGGAGGTTGTTCGTGGATAAGTTTGAAATCGCTCACCAGCGCTTGGTAGAAGCCTGTGATGCGCGTTCGTGGCGCGATGACCCAGAAAACCCAGACGAGCCCGCCACTATCCAAGCGATGCAGATTGCACTGAACCTTCCCAAGCAGGAGCCGCCGGCGCGCACGGAAGTGCTGGAGGCAGCCGCTAGCGCCGTTGTGGCCGCGTGCTTGGATGAGCGCGCGGGGGAGGATGGGGCCTTCGCCAACGCCCTGGGCCAGTGGTATGGACACCGCATCCGCAAGATCGCCCGTCGGGCGCGTAATAAGGCTTGGCGCGATGTGCAGAACCTGCCCGGCGTGACCGTGGCGGACCGTGCCCGGGCCTTTGCACCTTCGGCCGTGGGGGAGGTGGATCCGCTCATTGGCAAGCTGCAAATCGGGCACACCGACTTGCCCTATGATGCGCCAGGAGCCCCGCTTGGCGACGCCCCCGTAATCTACGTCGACCGCAGCCTCGACATGTCTGCCGGCAAGGCCGCAGCGCAGGTGGGCCACGGTTCGATGATGCTCGCCGCGGCGATGACGGTGGAGGAGGCTCGTGCTTGGGCTGACAAGGGTTTTGAGCTTTCGGTGCGCGAGGTGTCCGGCGAAGAGTTTCGCATGGCCTGCGCGCAGGACGGCGCCGTGGTGATCGTGGACGCCGGGTTCACGGAGATTGCGCCGGACTCGGCTACCGTGTGCGCCCTGCGGCGACCAATCGCTTAAGCGCGCCGCGCACCGTATCCGCGTCGGTGGTCTGCCAAAAGCGCGGCATGGAGGCCTTGAGGAAGCTGCCGTAGCGCTTATATTCTAAGCGGTTATCGAGTACGGCCACCACGCCGCGGTCGGTCACGTGGCGCAGCAGGCGGCCCGCGCCCTGTGCCATGAGCAAGGCGGCGTGGTTGGCGGAGACCTCCATGAATCCGGAGCGGCCCGCAGCATCGGCCGCCTGGGCGCGCGCCTGCATCAGGGGATCGTCCGGCCGGGGGAACGGAATGCGGTCGATGATGACCAGCGAACAGGCCGGCCCCGGCACGTCTACGCCTTGCCACAGGGTAAGCGTGCCGAAGAGGCAGGAGTTTTCCTTTTGGGAGAATTTCTCTACCAGTGCGCCGATGGAATCCTCGCCTTGCACGAAAAGGTCAAAGGGGATGCGCGGCTTGAGGGCGGTGGCCGCCTCTTCCGCAGCGCGGCGGGAGGAGAACAGGCCAAGCGTACGCCCGCCGGCGGCCATAATGAGCTCGTAGATCTCATCGATGGTTTCTTTGGGCAGGCCATCGCGGCCCGGCGTGGGTAGGTGCTTGGCGGTGTACAGGATGCCGGATTTGGCTGGGTCGAAAGGCGTGCCCGCGTCCAAGGTGTCGTAGGTGCCGCTCGGCATGCCCCACTGCGCGGCCATGGCATCGAAGCGTCCACCGAGGGCGAGGGTGGCCGAGGTCAGCACCACCGTCTGCTCCCCAAAGAGATTCTCGCGCAGCATGTGGGCGATGGAGAGGGGCGCCACGGCGAGGGTCTCGGCGTCGCTGCGCGGATCGCGCTCGAGCCAAACGACGTCGTCTTGCTTGGCCGGGTCATCGGTGGCGAAAACCTCCAGCATGCGCGCTACAGCCTGAGCAAGGTCGGAGAGGTGGTTGCTCAAGTTTTGGCGCTCGGCGTTCTTTTCAGGGTCGTCGGTGGCTTCGCCCTCTGGTGCGCGAGAAATGAGGGACTTAACGCGCAGGAATTCGTCGGCAAGCGCGCGCAGGTGCCCCTGTGAGGTTTCATCCAAGTCCGTCCAACGGCCTGGCTCCTGGATTTTCATCAGGTCATCAAATTCCTCGGCCAAGTCCGAGAGGCTGCCGGCATTTCCCAGCGACTTCGCGCGGTTGGCGGCCATCTTGATGGCGCGGGTAGTAATCTCCGCGGTAGATACAGAGGTGATGCGGCCGTCGAGCTCGTGGGCCTCATCGATAATGGCGACGTCGTGCTCGGGCAAGATATTTGCTTCAGAAACCGCGTCGATGGCGAGCATGGCGTGGTTGGTGACCACGATGTCGACGTCGGCAGCCGCTCTGCGGGCCTCTTCTGCAAAGCAATCCGGACCGTGCGGGCAGCGCGAGGCGCCCAAGCACTCGTTGGAGGTTACCGATACCGCTCGCCACACCAAGTCCGGCACACCCGGCTCTAGATCATCGCGGTCACCGGTGTCGGTTTCCTGCGCCCACTCGTGGATACGGCGTACGGCCTTGCCGCGGTGGGATATCTCGGATTCGTCGATTAGTGCTTCCGGGTCATCCGGGGTAGCCGCAATCTTATTCATGCACAGGTAGTTATTGCGGCCCTTCATGATGGCGAAGGTGGGCGTACGCTCCATGACAGGGGCGAGGGCCTTAGTAAGCCGCGGCAGATCGCGCTCCACCAGCTGGCGCTGCAAGGCTAGCGTCGCGGTGGAGACGATGACGGTGGACCCCGAGTTCATCGCATGCCGGATAGCCGGGACCAAGTAGGCCAGGGATTTACCGGTACCGGTACCGGCCTGCACCGCCAGGTGGCGCTCCTTGTCCAGCGCGGCCGAGACGGCCGTGGCCATGCGCACCTGGCCTACGCGCCGGCTGCCGCCCAGCGCATCAACGGCCTTGCCCAGCAGCGTTTCCGTGTCGAGGTTTAGGGGCTCATCTGCGTGCTCACTCACCCCACACAGTCTAGCGGCCTACTTTTTAAAGCCCACCATCCGCGTGGGCACGGCCGCTTCATCGCGGGAGAGCGCCAGGCCTTCCCATGGCAGGGTCTTGCGGGCCTGATCCAGATACTCGCGGGAGGCATGCAGATCCGGAAGCCCGTCGACGATGTGGCCATCGCGCATGAGGGGAATGGTCATCTCGCGGGTATCGAGCTGGCCCGTATCTGGCGCGGGCGCGTCAAAGGGATAGACGATCTCTTCCACCGCCACGCCCGAGGAACGGTAGGTGCGTAGCGCGCGCTTGGCACCGCCGACGGACTGCTTGGAAGTAGAGCGCTTTGCCACCGGGATGCCGTCTACCTCTACGACCTTGTAGACCATGCCGGCTGTAGGCGCGCCGGAGCCGGTGACCACGGACGTGCCGACGCCGTAGACATCGACCGGATCGCCGCGCAGGCCGGCAATGGCGAACTCGTCGAGGTCGGAAGATACCACGATATTGGTGTTGTGATTGCCCAAATCATCCAGCTGCTTGCGCACGCGGCGGGTAACCGCACCCAGGTCACCGGAATCGATGCGAACCCCACCGAGCTTCGGTCCACCTACCTTCACTGCGGTCTCGACGCCCTTGGTGATGTCATAGGTATCGACCAACAGAGTGGTGTCTACGCCAAGGGTGTCGATCTGGGAGCGGAAGGCGGCCTCTTCGTTCGGGGTGCCATCCGGGTTGGTATGTGCCAAGGTCCAGGAGTGGGCGGCAGTGCCGGAGACCGGAATGCCGTAGCGGTAGCCTGCCTCCAGGTTGGAGGTGGCATCGAACCCGGCCAGGTAGGCCGCGCGGGCGGCGGTTACCGCCGCATACTCGTGGGTGCGGCGCGAGCCCATCTCGATGATGGGCCGGCCGTCGGCCGCCGTGACCATGCGGGAAGCGGCCGAAGCCACTGCGGAATCGGCGTTCATGATGGACAAGATGACGGTCTCCAAAACCAAGCACTCCCCAAAGGTGCCGCGTACCGTCAGGATGGGGGAGTTGGGGAAATAAAGCTCGCCCTCGCAGTAGCCGTCAATCTGCCCGGAAAAGCGATAGTGGCGCAGATACTCCTTGGTCTGCTCGTCCAAGAAGTCCATCTCCGCTAACTGATTGGCCGAAAAACGGAAATCCTCCACTGCGCGCAGGACGCGCTCGGTGCCTGCAACGACGCCATAGCGGCGCTCATTGGGCAGGCGGCGGCCGAATACTTCGCAGGTGACCTGGCGGTTTGCCGAGCCATCGCGCAGCGCGGCCTGGAGCATCGTTAGCTCATATTTATCCGTGAGCAGTGCAGTAGAGCGATCATTAGGGATAGCTTTGTCATTCACGGGAGTGATAATACCCACTGACTAGGTGCTTTTCAGGGGATTAGATTCTTTGCAGCCGGAATGTCTGAAGCCCGATTGCGCGGGCCCACAATAAATTCCCAAATATGGTTAGGCTAGAAGGCATGAAGGCGCAATTTCCTGTAGTCCGGATGAGCTCTCCGATGGCTACGCCCGAATTGGATGAAGAACTCGACGTAGACGTAGCCACGAGCGAGAACCTGCCGTGGATGTGCATCGTGTGGGATGACCCCGTCAACTTGATGAGCTACGTGTCCTATGTATTCCAAACCGTGTTGGGCTATGACAAGAAGCGAGCCAATGAACTCATGATGCAGGTCCACACCGAGGGCAAGGCCGCCGTGTCTAGCGGCGAGCGCGACAAGATTGAAGCGGACGTGAAAAAGCTCCAGATCGCCGGTCTGTGGGCAACGATGCAGCAGGCAGGTTAAATAGATGCAACCGTGGAAGAAAAAGAAGTCCCTCATGCGCGCGCCGAAGATCACGGCCGTATTCGAACCGATGGAGCGCGAGGTACTGGGCGATCTCACCGCCACCGTCTCCGAGGCGATCATTAAGCGCGCCCAGTCCGCGCCCAAGGACGAGCTGGCGGAAATGCTGGACATGCCTACCGGCCACACCGAAGCCCCGGACGATCCCTCGCTGGCACGTCTCTTCCCGGACTTTGAAATGCCCGGCGATGAGGAATATGAAGGCGATGCATCATTGCTGCGCTCCCTGCATGAAAACGACATTGCGCGCGCAAAGCTGGAAAACCTGCAGGTAATTGGCTCTGCCCTCGGACCTACCGGTGGGGTAGAGGTCACCATCAACGAGCAAGAGGCCCAGGCCTTCGTCGCTGGCCTCAACGACCTCCGCCTCTTTGTCGCGGCGGGCGATGTGGCCGATAACAACCTGATGTCTGACCGCGATAGCCTCGTGGAATGGCTGGCCTTTTGCCAGGATTCGCTGCTGCAGGTGCTGATGGACTGATGCTGGACGGCATGAGCATCGGGCACTATAGCGGCACCGATACCGGTGTCACAGTGCTCTACTGCGGGCCTGGCGGAGCGCTCGGCAGCGTCGATGTGCGCGGCGGCGGCCCAGGCACCCGCGAAACGGATCTTTTACAGCCGCATAATACGGTCGAGCGCGTCCACGCCGTGGTGTTAGCAGGCGGTTCTGCCTTTGGCCTGGCCGCTGCCGACGGCGTGATGAATGAGCTGGCAGAGAGGGGGATCGGCTTTCCCGTCTTCGGCGAGGATAAGCCTGGGCCGCGCGTGCCCATCGTTCCCGGCGCAGTCATTTTTGACCTTTTGGTCGGGCCCTCCCGCCCCGGGCCGGAAGAAGGCGCGGCCGCGTTGCGAGCTGCCCTTGCGGGCAACGATGAATCCATGGGTTCGGTGGGAGCCGGAGTAGGAGCCACTGCTGGCAAACTACGAGGCGGCTTCGGGCTGGCCACGCGCCGGGTGGGGGACTACGAGGTCAGCGCCGCGATGGTTGCCAACCCTGTGGGCGAGGTAATCGAGCCGCAATCCGGCCGGCTGTACGGCGTGCCGGGGCGCACCGCGGTCAATGCTGCCGCCTACCGCGCCTTGCCGCACCCAGCGGAGTCCACGCTCAATACCACCATCGGCGCCGTGCTTACCGACGCCCCCGTTTCCACCGCCCAAGCCCAACGTCTGGCCATGACTGCCCACGACGGCATCGCCCGTGCGGTGCGTCCTGCGCATTCGCCGCTGGATGGGGACACGATCTTTGCCCTGTCCACCGCCAAGCGCCCAGCCGAACTCAGCACGCAGGTGGTGACCCAGCTGTGCGCCGCGGCCGCCGACGCCGTGGAAGAAGCCATCGTCAACGCGGTCACCGCCGCCAACCCCGGCCTAGGCTTGAGCGCGTACCGCGATCTGCTGGACTAAGATAAGGCGCATTATGACTTCAGGTGGAACATCTAACTACCGGCCGGCGCCCACGGGCCAGGTCAATCGCGGCGATTCCAAGAACTACACCCGCAGCGGCCGCATCACCACCGGCTTTTCTATAGCCTTTGGTTTCCTCGTGGTGGAATGGGCGGTCCACATCATCAACGCCTTCCTCTTTGGCGGCCAGCTATCCAATTACGGCATCCGCCCGCTGGACTTCAATGGAATCTGGGGCATAGTTGCCGCCCCGCTGCTGCACGCGAACTTTGAGCACCTCATATCCAATTCGGTGCCCGGCGCTATCTTCTGCTTCCTCATCGGTCTGTCCGGCCGCAAAGCCTGGTGGGAGGTCACGCTGATTACCACGCTGGTGGCGGGCCTTGGAACCTGGTTCATCGGCGGACCCGGTACCTCGCATATCGGTGCTTCCAGCTTGGTCTATGGCTGGTTGGCGTATCTGATTGTGCGCGGAATTTTTAACCGTTCGCTCATCCAGACCATCTTGGGCATCGTGCTCGGCTTTGCCTACTCCGGCTTGGTGTGGGGCGTGTTGCCCGTCTACGAGGGCGTGAGCTGGCAGGGCCACCTCTTCGGCGCCATCGGCGGCATTTTGGCCGGCATGACCATTACTTCGGATGATCCGGTTAAGGCAGTGAAGCGCTAATGCCAACTGCGACCTCTCCCATCGGCATCTTTGATTCCGGCGTGGGTGGCCTTACCGTGGCCCGTGCGGTGATGGAACAGCTGCCGCACGAATCCGTCATTTATACCGGCGATACCGCCCATAGTCCCTACGGCCCGCGGCCTATCTCCGAGGTGCGCGCCTTTTCCCAGGACGTAGCCGATAAGCTCGTGGAGCGTGGCTGCAAGATGCTGGTGATTGCCTGCAATACCGCAACCGCCGCCTTCTTACACGATGCGCGCGAACGCTACGATATCCCCATCGTGGAGGTCATCCGGCCCGCGGTGCGCCGCGCCATGTCCACCACGCGCAACGGAAAAATCGGCGTCATCGGCACTGAGGGCACCATCAAATCCGGCGCCTATCAAGACTTATTCGCGCTCAACCCCAAGGTGCAGGCCTTTGCCACCGCCTGCCCGGATTTTGTTCCCTTTGTCGAGCGCGGCATTACCGCCGGCCGCCAGATCCTCGGCGTGGCCGAGGGCTACCTGGCCCCGCTGCAGGCACAAGGGGTAGACACGCTGGTCCTGGGCTGCACGCACTATCCGCTGCTGACCGGCATTATCCAGCTGGCGATGGGCGATAATGTTTCGTTGGTGACCTCCTCGGAGGAGACCACCAAGGACGTCATGCGAATTCTCACCGAGACAGATATGTTGGCGCCTGCGGATAATCAGCCGGTCCACACTTTTGAATCTACCGGCGATCCGGAAGCCTTTGCCCGCCTTGCCACGCGCTTCCTCGGCCCGCAGATTGTTTAAGTAGGCATAATTTCTCCCCCGTTTTGCACGTTGAGTACGCATGCGGGGCGATTTCATGGAACTATTGAGCCCATGAAGCTGACCATCCTAGGCTGCTCCGGTAGCGTCCCCACCGCCCAAAATCCCGCCTCCGGCTACTTGCTGTCCTTTGATAATGCGCCGTCCATCGTCCTCGATATGGGCCCTGGCACCTTGGCGCAGCTGGAACAGCAGCAGGATCCTTGTGATGCGCACGTGGCCTTTAGCCACCTGCATGCTGATCACTGCCTGGATTTTCCCTCCCTGATGGTGTGGCGCCGCTTCCATCCCACGGCGCCGGCGGCGTCGCGCAATATGTGCTTCGGGCCGAAGGCTACGCCCACGCACCTGGGCCGCCTGTCCTCGGATGAGGTCGATGGCATCGATGACATGTCCGATACCTTCGCCTTTAGCGCATGGGAGCCGGGCGAGCGCCAGCTCTTGGACGATGTCTATATCACCCCCTTCCCGGTAAATCACCCGGTAGAGGCCTATGCCTTGCGCGTGGAGCATACGAAGACGGGCCAGACCATTACCTATTCCGGTGACTCTTCGTATACGCCCGCGCTTGTCGAAGCCGCCCGTGGTGCCGATATCTTCCTCTGCGAGGCGGCCTGGGGCGAGACCTCTGAGGGCAAGGCGCCGGACATGCACATGTCGGGCGCGGAAGCCGGTAGGGCGGCGCGCGAGGCGGGTGTGAGCAAGCTGGTGCTCATCCACATTCAGCCGTGGGGCGATGCGCAAGCTACCTTGGAGGCAGCCCGCTCCGAATTCGACGGCGAGATTGTCCTCGGCGCCGCGGGGATGGAGTTCTAAGATACGCTGGACGGCATGACTGAATTTACTCGTGCCGATGGGCGCGCGCTGGACCAGATGCGCAGCGTCCGCATTACCCGCAATTTCACCACCAACCCGGCCGGCTCGGTGCTGGTGGAGTTTGGCAATACCCGCGTCATGTGCACCGCATCCGTGGAATATGGCGTGCCGCGCTTCAAACGCGATTCGGGCGAAGGCTGGCTTACCGCCGAGTACGCCATGCTGCCTTCCGCCACCCATGACCGCATGCCCCGCGAATCCATGAAGGGCAAGGTCAAGGGTCGCACCCATGAGATTTCCCGCCTCGTCGGCCGCTCCCTGCGCGCTGCGGTGGACTTGGAGGAGCTGGGTGAGAACACCATCCAGCTCGACTGCGACGTCCTCCAAGCCGATGGCGGCACCCGCACTGCGTCTATCACCGGTGCCTATGTTGCGCTTGCCGACGCCATCGCACACCTCAAGGCCGAGGGCGTCGTCCCCGGCGAGCCACTGCTCGATCCCATCGCTGCGGTCTCGGTAGGCATCATTGATGGCGAAATCTGCCTCGACCTGCCTTATGAGGAGGACTCCCGCGCCGAGGTTGACCTCAACGTGGTGATGCAAGAATCCGGCGATTTCGTAGAAATCCAGGGCACCGGCGAGCATGGACTCTTTGGCCGCGAAGAGCTTAACGAGATGTTGGACGTAGCCCAGAAGGGCTGCCGCGAGCTCATCGCCGCACAGAAGGCGGCGCTGGGGTGGTAATTCTCGTCGCGTCCAATAACCCGAAGAAGCTCGCGGAGCTGGAGCGCATCTTGGCAGACGCCGGCATCGAGGGCGTCGAGCTACGCCCGCTATCCGCCGTGGAGCCTTACCCGGAGCCGGTAGAAGACGGCCGCACCTTTGCCGATAACGCGCTCATCAAGGCCCGCGCCGGCGCGGCTGCGACCGGCTTTGCTACCGTCGCGGATGATTCTGGCCTGGCTATCGAAGAGCTCAACGGCATGCCCGGCGTGCTTTCCGCCCGCTGGTCCGGCCAGCACGGCAATGACCAGGCCAATAATGACCTGGTCTTGGCGCAGATGGCCGATGTCCCCGATGAGCGCCGCGCCGCCGCCTTTGTCTCCGTCTGCGCGCTCGTGACTCCCGATGGCACCGAGCACGTGGCCGAGGGCCGCTGGGAAGGCCGCTTTCTGCGCGAGCCGCGCGGGGACAACGGTTTTGGCTATGATCCGCTCTTTCAGCCAGAAGGCGAGTCCCGGTCGGCTGCGGAGATGTCCCCAGAAGAAAAGAACGCGGTCTCGCATCGCGGCCGCGCTCTTACTCAACTTGTCCCCGCCATCGCGGAGCTGGTTCGCAGTTCCTAAAGCTGGAACTCCTCCTTAATCTCCTTGCGGCGCTTGTGCTCCATCCAGAAGGACAGGAAGGGCACCACGCCGGCGAGGGCGGTGGTAAAGAGCTTGCCCACCGGCCACAGCGCGCGCGGGCCGAGGATGAGGATGGACAGCAGGTAGGTCATGTACGCGATGCCGTGCACGATCGCGATATAGGTGGCCCACTCTGGGATCTCCATACCGATGAGGTACTGGCAGACCATGCGGATGACCAGGATAATCAGGAAGACACCGGTCACGGTGGCCGCGATGGAGAAAAACTTCAAGGGGCCGCGGATACGGGCCTGGCGGGCGGGGTGAACTTTATTGGTCATAATCAGCTTTCTTCATTCTCGCCGCGCCGGCGGCGCGGAGTATTCATGGCGTTGAACGTTTCCACATCTATCTGCGGCCGCTGGGGCAGGAAATCCTCATCGATTTTGGTTTCCGCCTGCGGCTGTGCGGGAGATTCAGCCGGGGCCTCAGTGACGGTGCTATCCATGTCGCGGGCTTCTTCCTCGGCCGCGAGGCGCTCATTTTCATAGCGCAGCGTGGTGCGATAGGCGTAGACCACGAATACGGCAAACAGCGGCCACTGGAAGGCATAGCCCAAGTTTTGGAAGGTACCCGAGCCGGACCGGAAACGCGTCCATTGCCAATAGGCCAGGAATAGGAAGAGCACGACGAAAAACGCGATGAGGAGGATGTGCCACCACCGCACCTGCACGCGCTTGTTCTTCTTTTCCTCTTGAGTGCTCACGCGTTCCACCCTACCCACCAGTGGCCGGAAAACAGAACACCCCTGGTTTCTGGATTTCCGGTGTGCCGTGTACACTATGGCAAGTCCCCCGCGCCCGTGGCGGAATTGGCAGACGCGCTAGATTTAGGTTCTAGTGTCTTATGACGTGTGAGTTCAAGTCTCACCGGGCGCACAATCGGCGCCGCTGGCTCTCGAAGCCGGCGGCGCTTTCGCATATCACCGCCCGCATAGTCGCCCTAAGATAGTCATCATGAAAAAGCTGCTTTCCACCCTTATCGCCGTCATTCTCATTGCCACCGTGGCTGCCGCCGCGGTGTTCATTTGGCAGGTACGGGAACCGGTGGAGGTGGAGACCGAATCCAGTAATACCAAGGTCATCAAGGCCGTGGAGCGCGAAGAGCAGGTGGTGCTCGTCTCGCTGGGTATCGAGGGCTTATCGGAGGAATCCGCCACCAGCACGCTGTGGAATTGGCAGGTCCCGGGCAGCGAGCACACCCAGTACATCAAGTACTCCTACCGCGCGAAGCTCGGCATCGAAGGTTCGCAGGTGCGAGTGGAAGAAGAATCCCCGCACCACTTCCGCGTGGAGATCCCAGAGTTCATTTTCATCGGGCACTCGGATGAGAATTTCGAAACCGCGGTGGAGGACAACGGCGCGTTGAGCTGGATTACCCCGGATATCGATAAGGCGAACACCATCACCAAAATCCTCAATGAGGATAAAAAGAAAGAGGACATCGCCGATAATCGCGATGTCCTCCAATCCCAGGCCAAGCAGTTCTACACCGGCATTATTTCCGGCGTGGACCCAGAGGCCGAAGTGGACTTTTCCTTTCGCTAACTAGTCCACCTCGGTGAACTTGCGGTCCCACGAGGAGCGGACTGGGTTGGCATCGGCCAGCAGGATATCGAAGCGGTCGTTGGCAATTTCTACGATTTCGCCCAGCGCGGTGCGGTACTCCTGCTCCGGGGAGTTGGCCAGGCGGCGCACGCCGGCATCAATGACGCGGTCGACGGTGTCATTGGTATCCAAATAGGCCACAAACGGCATATCAAAGCGCTCGCGGTAGGCGGCGGAAAGCTCGGTGATGCGCTCGGTCTGTACATCATCCAAGTCGGTCAGACCGAGGGAGCCGCGGTCGGCGGAGATGGTGGCAGCCTCGTCGGCGTCGGCAAGCAGCAGCTTATCCATGGCCGGGTAATCGTGGATGAGGGCGGCGCGGCGGGAATCATCCGCGGTCAGCACGGCCACCTGAATGGCCGCGCGCAGTTCATTAACATCGCCGAAGGGCCGCGACTCCCACGCCAGCTCCAGCGGCCAGGTCTCGTTATTAAACAGAGGGCGTAGCGCGGAGACGAATTCCTCGCGGGAGGCGGCATTGAGCTGCTGCAAGCTCACGCTCTTGCCGACGGCCCGAGACACCTGCGTTCCCTGCTTGCCCCCTGTGTGGAAGAACAAAAGGTTGAGCACGATGGCGGTAATGGCGCCGATGGACATGCCAGAAGAGACGAAGGTTTGCGCCCACTCCGGGAAGGCGGTGGCGATATCCGGTTTGAAGGTCACCAACATAGCCAGCCCCAGCGCGGAGGTGACGATGACGGAGTTGCGGCCATCGGAAAGATCGGCCTTGGCGATGGTCTGCAGGCCCACCCACGCCACGTTGGCAAAAAGTGCCAGGGAGGCGCCGCCGAGAACGGGGGAGGGGATGGAGGCCACGACCGCGCCGGCCTTAGGCAAAATGCCCAGCACCATCATGAACCCGGCGGCGGCAACGGCCACCCAGCGCGACTTCACGCTGGTCAGGCGCACCAGGCCAACGTTTTGGGCAAAGCAGGTATACGGGAAGGAGTTCATCACGCCGCCCACCAGGGTGGACAGGCCATCGGCGCGAATGGCACGCACGACGTCATCGCGGCGGATGCGCTTTTTTACAATCTCGCCGGTGGCAAAGACGTCACCGGTGGTCTCCACCATGGTGATGATCATGACGATGATGAGCGAGAAAATCGCTACCAGGTCAAACTTCGGCATACCGAAGTAGAACGGGGTAGTAATGCCGAGGGCGGGGGCGGAGGAGACCTCGTCAAAGGAGGCGTCGCCAAGCACGAGCGCCACGCCAGTGCCTAAGACTAGGCCGATGAGCACGGCCAGGGTACCCAGGAAGCCGGAGGAAAAGCGCTGCACCAAGATGATGACCGCGAGCGTGCCAAAGCCATAGAGCAAGTCGCGGGTGGCCGGCACGCCCTCGGCGTAATTGACAAAGTCATTGGCCGACACCCCAAGTAGCGACGTACCCATGACCAGTAGGACCGAACCGGTGACCACCGGTGGGAAGAAGCGCAGCACCTTGCCAAAGACCGGCGCCGCAAAGAAGGTAAAAAGGCCGGCGACAATAATGGCGCCATAAATGGTTGGCAGCGAGGCCACCCCGCCCGCGCCGTCGGTCGCGCCCAAGCCAATGGCAATAATCGGGGAGACGGCCGTTGTAGTCACGCCCTGCACGATGGGCAGGCGCACGCCAATGCGCTTGCCGACGCCCAGGGATTGAATGATCGTTGCTATGCCACAGGTCAACAGGTCCGCATTAATGAGGTGGATGGTGGTTTCCGCATCCAGATTGAGCGAGCCGGCAATAAGCAGCGGGACGATGACTGCGCCGGCATAAAAAGCCAGCACATGCTGTAAACCCAAGGCAGCTAGTTTGGGAGCGGGTGGGACGATATCTACTGGATGCTTGGGCTGCGAAGCCACGAAGTCCTCCTTTGTGCGGAAGCGAAGCTGAACGGGATTAACAGTAGAGGTTCGTGCAGGTAGGGGCCAAAATCTTAAGGTGATGAGGGACACGTTCGGGGCTAGTTCACCCCCGATAAAAGACGTACGTGCGTTCTGCATGAAATCACTAACCAGCTAAACAACACGACCGGTTTATTACTTGGCTTTCAAACGTTTGCGAGACTTGTTATTACCAGGGAATTGGTCAACAATTGAGGCCAGAGGGGCTTGGTGCTGTGGCTCGAAGAAAGCGGCATTTATCCCCTGCTAGAAATTCGCCCGAAAGAAGGGAATTATGACTACCGCAACGCAGCCTCAACAGTTTGAAGCTTGGAAGGGATTTGAGTCCGGTCCGTGGACCGAGGGCATCAACGTCCGCGACTTCATCCAGCGCAACTACACGCCGTACGACGGCGACTCCAGCTTCCTGGCGGGCCCGACCGAAAAGACCAAGCGCGTCTGGGAGACCCTGGAAAAGAACTACCTGTCCGTCGAGCGCGAAAAGCGCGTTTACGACGTCGACACCCACACTCCGTCAGACATTGACGCTTTCCCGGCCGGCTACATCTCAGAGGACGACGACGTCATCGTCGGTCTGCAGACTGATACCCCGCTGAAGCGCGCCATGATGCCATTCGGTGGCTGGCGCATGGTCAAGCAGGCTATCGGCGAAGCGGGCAAGGAAGTAGATCCTGAGGTGGAGAAGATCTTCACCCGTTACCGCAAGACCCACAACGATGCGGTCTTCGATATCTACACCCCGCGCATCCGCGCTGCTCGTTCATCACACATCATCACCGGCCTGCCGGATGCCTACGGCCGTGGCCGCATCATCGGCGACTACCGCCGCGTTGCACTTTATGGTGTGGATTACCTGATCGAGGAGAAGCAGGCTTCCCGCGATTCCGTCGCAGATGCTGGCTTCTCTGAGCACTGGGCACGCTTCCGCGAGGAGCACTCCGAGCAGATTAAGGCCCTGAAGAAGCTCAAGAAGATGGCCGAGTCCTACGGCTTCGACATCTCCCAGCCGGCTAAGACCGCTCACGAGGCAGTGCAGTGGACCTACTTCGGCTACTTGGCTTCCATTAAGTCCCAGGATGGCGCCGCAATGTCCATCGGCCGCCTGTCCGCCTTCTTCGATTGCTACTTCGAGCGCGACCTTGCCGCAGGCATCATCACTGAGGAAGACGCCCAGGAAATCATCGACTCCCTGGTTCTCAAGCTGCGTATCGTTCGCTTCCTGCGCACCATCGACTACGACCAGATTTTCTCCGGCGACCCGTACTGGGCAACCTGGTCCGACGCTGGCTTTGGCAACGACGGCCGCCACATGGTCACCAAGACCTCCTTCCGTCTGCTGCAGACCCTGGTGAACCTTGGCCCATCACCTGAGCCAAACATCACCATTTTCTGGGATCCGAAGCTGCCAGAGGGCTACAAGGAATTCTGCGCCCACATCTCCATTGAGACCTCCTCCATCCAGTACGAGTCTGACCGCCAGATTCGTGAGCAGTGGGGCGACGACGCCGCAATTGCTTGCTGTGTCTCCCCGATGGAAGTTGGCAAGCAGATGCAGTTCTTCGGCGCTCGTGTGAACGCCGCAAAGGCACTGCTCTACGCCATCAACGGCGGCCGCGATGAGGTATCCGGCAAGCAGGTTGTCGAAGGCTACGAGCCCATCAAGGGCGATGGCCCGCTGGACTTCGATGAGGTCTGGCAGAAGTACGAGGAGATGCTGGACTGGGTTGTTGGCACCTACGTTGAGGCCCTCAACATCATCCACTACTCCCACGACAAGTACGCCTACGAGGCAGTCGAGATGGCGCTGCACGATTCCAATATCGTCCGCTCCATGGGCTGCGGCATCGCCGGCCTGTCCATCGTTGCCGACTCTCTGTCCGCCATCAAGTACGCCAAGGTCACCCCGGTACGCGACGAGACCGGCCTGATTACGGACTACGTCACCGAAGGCGACTTCCCGTTCTACGGCAATGATGACGACCGCGCCGATGATATCGCCGCCACCATTGTCCACACCGTGATGGAAAAGATTAAGGCCATCCCGATGTACCGCAATGCCATCCCAACCCAGTCCGTGCTGACCATTACCTCGAACGTGGTCTACGGCAAGGCAACAGGCGCCTTCCCGTCGGGCCACAAGGCCGGCACGCCGTTCTCCCCAGGCGCTAACCCTGAAAACGGTGCTGACAGCCACGGCATGGTTGCCTCCATGCTGTCCGTCGGCAAGCTGGATTACAAGGACGCCTTGGACGGCATCTCGCTGACCAACACCATTACTCCTTCCGGATTGGGCCGCACCCCAGAAGAGCGCATCACTAACCTGGTGGGCGTTCTGGATGCCGGCTTCATCATGGAGAAGTAAAAACCACCAACCCTCAACCATCCCGAAAAGGAGAAAATCATGGCAACCCCAACTTTCGAAGACCGCATGTCAGCAATGAAGGCAAACCGCGATGCACACCAGATGAACTCTGGTCTGTACCACGCAAACATCAACGTGCTGGACAAGTCCACCCTCGAGGACGCCGTTGAGCACCCAGAGAAGTACCCGAACCTCACCGTTCGCGTCTCTGGCTACGCTGTCAACTTTGTCAAGCTGACCAAGGAACAGCAGCTCGACGTTATCTCCCGCACCTTCCACCAGGGTTCCTAATCATGGCAGATGGCGTTACTGGTGTCGTTACCCTCTCTCCTGAAGAAGGAGAGCGAGTCCGCGGCGCGGCCGCGGGCCTGGGAAATGACGCTCAATTCGATGACATTACCCGCCCCGAACTCATGGAGGCGCGCCGTACCGGCGATATTGCCCTCGTGCACTCTTGGGAGCTCGTGACCGCCGTCGATGGCCCGGGTACCCGCATGACGATGTTCATGTCCGGCTGCCCACTGCGCTGCCAGTACTGCCATAACCCAGACACCTGGGAGATGAAGACCGGCACGCTGGAGCGGGTCGAGGATGTGGTCAAGCGCATTAAGCGTTATAAGCCAATCTTCAACGCTTCCGGTGGCGGTCTCACCATCTCCGGTGGTGAACCCCTCTTCCAACTTTCTTTCACGCGCCGCGTGCTCAAGGAAGTCCACGATGCGGGCATCCACACCACCATCGATACTGCCGGTTATCTCGGTGCGCGTTTGCGTGACGAGGACCTGGATAATATCGACCTCGTGCTTCTCGACGTCAAGTCGGGCGACGAGGAAACCTATCGGAAGGTCACTCAGCGCGAACTCCAGCCCACGCTGGACTTCGGCGACAGGCTGAACAAGATAGGCAAACCGGTGTGGATCCGCTTCGTGGTGGTGCCAGACCTCACGGACTCGCCAGAGAACGTGGAAAATGTGGCCAATATCGTGGCGCGTTGGAAATCCAACGTTGAGCGCGTTGAGGTCCTGCCTTTCCACAATATGGGCAAGGACAAGTGGGATAGCTTGGGCATGAACTACCAGCTAGCTGACACGAAGCCACCAAAGCCGGAGGATGTGGAGAAAATCCGCGACGTCTTCCGCTCGAAGGGCTTGGAAGTCTACTAGCCTGGGAGGACATGACCTCCTATCGCCGCTTCGGCCACACAATTAAAGAGCACCACCTAGAAGTCCCGTGGGATTATTCCAATCCCCACGGGACTTTTGGGCTCTACGCCCGCGAAATAATCCCGCCCGGCGGAGAGGACCTGCCCGCATTGCTCTACCTGCAGGGCGGTCCCGGTTTCCCGGCGCCCCGGCCGCTGGCGCCTACGGGGCTGATTGGCAAGGCGCTAGAGCGCTACCGCGTGATCCTCATGGATCAGCGTGGCACCGGCCGCTCGCACCGCATTGATGCGCTTAGCCCGGCCGCAGAGCGCACCGCCAAGCACCTGGCGTTGCTGCGCCAGGACAATATCGTCCGCGATGCCGAGCGCCTGCGCGAGCACCTCGGACTCGAGAAGTGGTCGCTATTTGGCCAATCCTTCGGCGGCTTTTGCATCACCGCCTACCTATCCCAGGCACCCGAGCGCGTCGAGCATGCTTTCTTCACCGGCGGCATCCCCACGTTGAAGGGGGCGGACGAGCTCTATCGCGCTACCTTTAGCAAGCTTAAGGCCCGCCAGCAGCGTTTCTACCGCGAATTCCCGTGGGCTCAGGGCCGTATCGAGGAGATCATTTCCCACCTGGACAATTCAGATGAGCGGCTTCCAACTGGCGAGCGCCTGTCCGCGCTGCGCTTTCGTACCATCGGCATCGAGCTCGGCCGCGGCACCGGCTTTGATTCGCTGGCCTATCTGCTGGAAGAGCCTTTCCGCACCGTGGCGGGGGAGAAGCGGTTGCGGGGTGATTTCCTGGCGGACGTCGGCCAGCGCGTGAGCTTTGCGGACGCTCCGTTGTACGCCGCAATACATGAGTCGATTTATGGCGGAGCCGGTGGCCAGGCCGCTACGAACTGGGCGGCGCACCGCGTGCGCGAGGAATCTCCGGAGTTTGCAGAGGCGGGCACCTGGCTGACCGGCGAGCACATTTTCCCCTGGCAGTTCAACGAGGACCCGGCCTTGCACGCGTTTGCCGACGCCGCCCATGACCTCGCCCGCCACGAATTCTCCCCGCCCTACGCGTTGGGCGAGGTGCCGTCTACGGCCGCGGCCATCTACGTCGATGATATTTTCGTCCCGCTCGAGGAGTCCTTGGCTACGGCCGCGCACCTGGGAGATCTGCGGCCGTGGATTAACAATGAATTCCAGCACAACGGCATCCGCGAGGATGGTGCGACCATCTTGGGGAAGCTCTTTTCGCTTATCGACGATCACTAGCATTTCGCTATTTCCTATGCGAAAATATTAGTGATCATCACTACTTTTAGGGAGACTCAATGATTGCCACCATAGTAATAGTCCTTATCCTGCTGATTATCTTGGGAACGCTCTTCGATGGTTATTTCATCGTTCGTACTCGCGAAGCTGCCATTCTGGAGCGCTTGGGCAAATTCCAAAAGGTGGCGCATGCTGGCCTGCACTTTAAAATGCCGTGGATAGACCGCGTGCGCGATAAGATTTCGCTGCAGGTGCGGCAGCTGGACGTGATGGTGGAGACCAAGACGAAGGATAATGTCTTCGTGCAAATCCCTGTTGCCGTGCAGTACGAGGTAGTCCAGGGCCGCGAGCGCGAAGCGTACTACATGCTCTCCAATCACGAGCAGCAGATTGTGGCCTACGTCCAGGACAATGTTCGTTCCTCCGTAGCGAATATGAACCTAGATGATTCCTTCTCCTCCAAGGACACCATCGCCCGCAATGTTGCGGCCTCCCTGCGCGACAATATGGCCGAGTACGGCTGGAACTTTGTCAATACCTTGGTCACCGATATCCGCCCTGACTCCCGCGTGCGCGAGTCCATGAACTCCATTAACGCAGCGCAGCGCGAGCGCGAGGCGGCCGTCGCCCAGGCAGAGGCTGAGAAGATCCGCGTGGTGAAGGAGGCCGAAGGCGCAGCCGAGGCGAAGAAGCTGCAGGGTCGCGGCGTTGCCGACCAGCGTAAGGAAATCGTCGAGGGCATTGCCCAGCAGTACGAGATGCTTCGCGACGCCGGCGTGGAAGAATCCCCCGAAGCCCTCATGCTGGTCTCCCAGTACCTCGACGCAATGGTCGACGTCTCCCACAATGGGCAGGCGTCCGTTCTTTACATGCCCTCCAATCCGCAGGGGATGGGCGATCTTTTCAGCGGCATGCGCGACGTGCTCATGGCCAACCGCGCCCTCGACTCCGCCGAGGAGCCGTCCCAACGCCGTCGCCCGCAGCCTAAGAAGCCTTCCCGTGCCGAGGAAATCGAGCGCGAATCTAAGCGTCAGGCCGAACGCGCCAAGCGCGAAGCCATCGCTGCCTCCCAGCACGCTGAGCAGCAACGCTCCGAGCACCAGCAGGCAGAGCCGCACCCGCAGCAGGGCCAGCACTCCACCGCGCAGCCCCAGGCTGCCCGCGAGTACTTCCAGCAGCTGCGCGAGCAACTGAAAAACGAGGAGTAGCCCTGAGCATCGATAACCTCTTTGATGCCTATACCGCTCAGCGTGGCATAACCCGCCGCGCGGAAGTTGTGCCGGATCACGAGTGTCAGATTTTCTCCACTGACACCCAAGCTACCTCAGGAGCCGATACCTTAGACGCCGCCCGAAACCTCGTCCACGACGTCCTTTCGGCCGACCAAGAGCATGAGTCCCAGTGCGACGGGGACGATTCCGACAATAAGTAGGTAGTTCCGCTCCGCATCTGCCGAGGAAGGGTCATAGAGCGTCGATAGTGTTCCCGCCAGCGAGGTGCCGATGGCCATGGTGAGAAAGTACAGTGCTGAAAAGCGCGTCGCGTAGGCCCGTGGTGCGTGCGCGGCCGATGCCGCCATGCCCACTGGTCCGATGAATAGCTCGCCGAGCGACATCAAGAAGATGGTCAAGGCCAAAACCGCGAACGGCGTTGAGTTTTCTCCGCCCCCGACGAACGGCAACAGCACAAACATTCCGGAACCAGCCACCATGATGCCTACGGCCATTAATAGACGTCGCGAGCGAGCCCATCGGGCCATGCCAGCAGCCAATGGAAGGGACAACACCAAGATGAATAGGGGGTTGAGCGATTGCGTCCACGCCGCTGGAATCTCAAATCCGCCTACCATGCGGTTTACACGCTGATCCGAGTACACGGCTAGCACGCCGTAAATCTGCGGTTGGAGGGTCCAATAGGCCGTAGAGCAGAAAAACAGCGGAATATATGCCACGACCTTCCGCCGCTCCGGCGCGCTGACCCGCGGCGACCGCAGCATGCTGGCGAAGAGGGCGAGGGCGGCGGTGATCGTGGTAAGGAGCAAAAGCACGGCCAGCTTATCTGGCGAGACAGTCACCGCAACGACGACGCCGCCCACGACGGCCGCCAACGCTATCGCCGCGGCCCTGCCCGGTGTGGTGGTGGGGTTGGGCGGCCGCGAATCGAATTCCGCAACTACCCGCCGGCGCAGCGTGCCGTAGAGGGCGCACCCGCAACACATGAGGATCGCGGCCGCGAGGAAGCCAGCGTGGTAACCGTATTCTTGTGCCAGCCAGCCAGTAAGCATCGGCCCGAGTAGGGCGCCGATATTAATCCCTAGATAAAAGATCTGGAAGGCGCCATCTCGTGCGCCGGCCGCGGGAGGAAAAGCCGCACCCAGAATGGTGATTGCTGCTGTCTTGAGCAGGCCTGAGCCCAGTGCAAGCGGCAAAAGCCCGGCTACGAGACCTGCCGCGCCAGGCACCAAGGACAACGAAAAGTGCCCGCAAATGAGCAGAACCGCGCCGGCAAGGAGCGTGCGTTCGGCGCCCAAGAGCCGGTCGCTGACCCACCCGCCTACGAACGTGCACAGATAGAGCAGGCTACCGTATGCGCCGACAAGCGCGGTGGCCTGTGCTTGGTCCATGCCGAGCCCGCCGGAGGTGGAATAGAGGTAGTAGGCGAGGATGGCTTGCATGCCGTAGAAGCTAAAGCGTTCCCACATTTCAATTCCGGCGACTGCTGGTAAAGCCGCCGGTAGACGCCGGATTGAACGCTGTTTAATAATTGTCATAAAAGCACTATAACGGCCGAAAGTCTGTGATAGACCTAAAATCATGGATATTTCAGCGGAGGATATTGCCGGTCTCGATGCGCGACACATTTGGCACCCCTACGCCGAGCCAGGCGAGCCAACGCTTGTGGTGGACTCGGCCGCCGGCGTCCATCTAACGCTTGCGGATGGCACCACGCTTATCGACGCCATGTCTTCCTGGTGGGCCGCCGCCCATGGCCACGGACACCCGCGACTCAAGGCAGCAGCGGCCGCACAAATCGAGCGAATGAGCCACGTCATGTTCGGCGGGCTCACCCACGAACCTGCCGCGCGGCTTACCCGCAACCTCATGGAACTGACCCGGGGTGATTTCGAACAGGTCTTTTATTCGGACTCCGGATCTGTATCGGTAGAAGTCGCCATCAAAATGGCGCTACAGTACGCCCGTGGCCTAGGGCACCCCGAGCGCACCAAGATGCTGACGTGGCGATCGGGGTATCACGGCGATACCTTCGCGGCGATGAGCGTGTGCGATCCTGAAGGCGGCATGCACTCGATGTGGACTGGCACCTTAGCGCGCCAGATTTTCGCCCCAGCGCCGCCTACCCGCGGAGCTAGCCCGGCCGAGCGCGCAACCTATCTGCACGAGCTGGAAGCGTGCATCACTGAGGAGGTCGCGGCCCTAGTCATTGAACCTGTAGTCCAAGGTGCGGGAGGCATGCGCTTTCATGACCACGAGCTGGTGCGCGGGGCCCGGGATATCTGTGACCGCCACGGTATCGTGCTCATCGCCGACGAAATCGCCACCGGATTCGGCCGAACTGGCGACCTTTTTGCTACCCAAGCAGCCGGCGTCGTGCCGGATATTATGTGCGTTGGCAAGGCGATGACCGGTGGGTTTATGACCATGGCCGCCACGCTCGCTACCGCGAAGGTGTCCGAGAGAATGCGCCCGCGCGCGTTGATGCATGGGCCGACGTTTATGGCTAATCCGCTCGCTTGCGCCGTGTCGGCCGAGGCGACTGCGCTCATTGTGGAAGGGCACTGGCGCGAGCAGGTAGCGGGCATCGAAAAGCAGCTGCAGCGCGGGCTTGCAGACCTAGCCGAGGAGCCGGGGGTAGCGGATGTGCGCGTGCTTGGTGCCATCGGCGTGGTGGAAATGGAACGCGAAGTAAATATGGCCGCTGCGACGGCCGCGGCCGTGGAACAGGGCGTGTGGTTGCGCCCGTTCGGCCGACTGATTTATATCATGCCGCCGTTTATCAGCACCGCCGACGAAGTAACCCAGATGTGCCGCGGCGTGCGCGCCGCGGTAGCAGGAGGACGATAGTGATTATTTACGTGACGGGGACGAACACGGACGTCGGCAAGACGGTGGCCACGGCCGCGCTCGCCAGTGCCTTCAAGCAGCGCGGCCGTGAGGTCGTCTACGCTAAGCCACTGCAGACGGGGGAGCCGGAGGGGAAGGGGGATGCGGTGACCGTCGGCAAGCTGGCAGGCGTGGAGGTCACCGAGATGGTGCGCTTCCCGGAGCCGCTGGCGCCAAACCTTTCTGCGCGCCGGGCCGGCATGGACCAACCCGGCCTGCAGGAACTCAAGGAGTGGATTGTCGCCCTTGACGCGCCCGGCCGCGTGGTGCTTGTTGAAGGCGCTGGCGGGCTGCTTGTGCGTCTGACGGACGCCTATACGCTTGCCGACGTCGCCGATAGGCTCCTCATCGTCACCTCCCTCAGCCTAGGAAGCCTCAACGCGGCCGAGCTGACTGTGCGCGAGGCGCAACGCCACGGAATCGAGGTGCTCGGGCTGATTGGTGGCTCGCTGCCGGCCGATCCGGATTTAGCTACCCGACTGAACCTCGAGGAGATGCCGCAGGTGACCGGCTGTCCGCTGTGGGGCAGCCTGCCGGAGGGCATGGCCCGCATGACGCCCGCCGAATTCGCGCGGGTAGCCGCCGAAGTCTACGCGGACTTTTTAGAGCACGCCTAGTAGCGCTACCTCGCAGAGGCAGCGCTAACGAACCCAGCGGACCTTGCCATTGACTCGGGCAAGGCGCCCGCGCAGCGGTGGGGCATTTGGATCATCTTGGTTGACCCCGTTGTGGTAGGGGCAGCACACGGTCAGGTTTTCCATGTTGGTCAACCCACCGTGTTTCCACGCCTTGAGGTGATGGATCTGGGCCTTGTCCGCCGGATGGTTGCACGGCGGCCACGGGCAGGTGGGATTTTCGGCGGCGGCCATCTGTCGCTGTTTCTCGGTGGCGTAGCGCGATGTGCGATATAGGTTGACTGGGCCCTTGACGGGGTGGATAAGGGTGGCTAGGCCGTGCTCGGTGAAGGTGCGCTCGACGAGCTCGGCGCCGGTAATGGTGGCGCCATTGCTAAGGCGTAGCGTGACTTCGTCGCCGTCGCCGTCCAGGATTTGGTCTAGGGTGTTGAGCGGGATGATGACGTTAATGGTGGTGCGCGCGGAAGGCGCGCCGGTGCCGCGAAGAAGGTCGCGGAGGGAATCGAGTGGGCGGTCGGGGTCGAGCGCTGCGTCGAATTCAGCAAGGAAGGCCGAGGGAGCGGTAATCCGCATTGTCCACGGGCCGTTCGGCCGGCGAAGGAGCTGGACGCCTTCGCGGGGTGGCATGCGGCGCGGGCGAAGTTCGCGCAGGCGCTGCTTGGCGCGGCGGGCGATGTCAGAAGCCGGCCCACGCAGGCGGCACAGCTCCACGCGTAGGTTCCACGCCTCACGCTTAGTGCGCACCCGGGAGACGTACTTTTCAATCAGCTTGAGCGTTACGAGGTCGTGGTGTCGGGCAGCCGCGGCTGCGTGGCGTTGCTTGCGGCTGAAGCCGGTCGGGCCGAAGTAGACTGCGGCCAGCGCGCGGAGGTCGCGGGCCTCGACATCCGGCAAGCCCAGCTCGACAAGGGCGCGCTCAGACGCGCCGTGGGCCTCGGCGAGGATGTCCATCGCCGAGGCAATATGGGTGGCATAGGCCTGCGGTGCGTTCATGGTTGCAAATTTAAGCAGAGCCGGTGGGCGAGCCGAGGCGAAGACGTCCGCAGCCTGTGGATAACTTGTTTAAGCGTCAACTTCCCCAGTGAGCCGCAATGGCAAATAGATACGAAACGAGCATGCGCTTAATCTCTACGACCACGGCGTCAAAGTCGCCTGGGTCGCCCGCAGTTGCGTAATTGAGTTGCGAGACCACGCTGTGGATAAGGAAGCCGGCCAGGTCAATGCGTTCGTCATCGCTCATGGACGGCGCGAGTGGGGAGAGGATTTCTGACAAGGGGAAAAGCAGCTGCCGCTCGGTATCTGCGGCCGTCGCGCGGGTGGCGGGGGTGGATTGCACGGCATGCCACACGGCGCGCCGGGAGGGATCGTCGCGCCACATGCGCGCCAGGTGATCGATGGTTTCATCCAACACATCGGGCCATTGCACGTCCGGGGCGCGGCGGGAGAAACGCTCGATTTCGGCCCGGCTGGCGGCCGTGTCTTGGCGGTCGAGCTCGCAGACGAGCACGTATTTATTGGCAAAGTACTGATACAGCGTGCCGATGGGCACCCCGGCGCGGTGGGCGACCTCGTCGACGGTGAAGGATTCAAAGCCGACGTCGACAAGCACGGCGCGTGCGGCCTGCAGAATGCGCTCGAAGCGCTCGCGACTGCGCGCCTGCGCTGGCCGACGCCGCGGTAGCAGAATCTCTCCCACGTGCTAGCTTAGCCCCTTCATCACGCGGGCGACGTGGCCGGTGGCCTTGACGTTGTAGTGCGTTTGGCCGATGGTGCCATCCGGCTCGACCAAGAAGGTGGAGCGGATTACGCCCTGGACGACCTTGCCGTAGTTCTTCTTCTCGCCAAACGCGTCGTAGGCGGTCATGACAGACTTATCCGGATCCGAAAGCAGCGGGAAGTTCAGCTCGTGGTCCGCGCGGAACTTCGCCAGCGCCTCCGGCTTATCTGGCGAGATGCCTACGACGGCAATATTGAGATCGTTGAGCTGTTCCAGGGAATCGCGGAAATCGCAGGCTTCCTTGGTGCAGCCTGGGGTATTGGCGCGGGGGTAGAAGTAGACCAGTACGCGCTGGCCTGCGTAATCGGCGAGGGAAACGGTGTTTCCGGCGTCGTCGGCAAGCGCAAAAGCAGGGGCGGTATCTCCAACGTTCAAACGGTTTTCAGTCATGGTTCCCACCTTACTTACCGCCCGGGCTGCACGCTTTTGGGCCGGCGGGGTAGAATGACCCCGTTAAGAGCGAACCTAAGTTAAGAGGAGAACTTCGTGGCACGCAACATTGAAGACATTCAGCGCGATATCGAGCGCACCCGCCGCCAGCTGGCCGGCACTCTGGACGAGCTGGCACAGCGCAGCAAGCCGCAGAACTTTGCCAACGAGGCTAAGACCGCGGCCACCGATAAGTTGCAGGACCGCAACGTGCAGATGGCCCTGGGCGGCGTCGGCGCTGCTGTGGTTGGCCTCATTGCTTTCTCGGTCTTCCGCTCTCGCCGCCGCAAGAGCGACTTGAAGGAGCTGCAGCGCCTGCTGTCCGAGCGCCACTAATTATGGAAGTCCCCGCACACCGCGGGGACTTTTTTCGTAGGCTGGGTTGGGATGAAGACACCAATCCCTTTTTATTTGCAGGAAATCCTCACTAAGGTGCGCGATAATCGCGACGGCGCCGTGGCGGATTATATTCCGGAACTGGCCAAGGCGGAGCCCGAATACCTTGGCGCCGCGATGTGCACCACCACCGGCCACGTCTATTCCGCGGGCGATGATGAGGTGGAATTTACCCTTCAGTCCCTGTCCAAGCCTTTTGTCTACGCACTAGCGCTACAGGAGCTGGGACTATCTGCGGTGCGCGAGATTGTGGGTATGGAGCCTTCGGGCGAGGCCTTCAACGAGCTTTCGCTCAACCGAGATGACCACCGGCCGGTCAACCCGATGATTAATGCGGGCGCGATTGCGGTCACGCAGCTGATTAATGGCGTGGATTCGGAGCCTGCCGCACGCGTGGAGCGCCTACGCATCTATTTTTCGCGGCTGGCGGGACGCGATTTGCTTATCGACGACGCCATGCGGTCCTCCGAGCTGGAAGTCAGCGAACGTAACCTCTCGCTGGCGCACATGTTGCGCAATTACGACATCATCCAGGACGAGGCACATGATGCGGTGTCAACATATATTGAGCAGTGCTCGATTGTGGTGACGGTGCGGGACTTGGCCGTGATGTCGGCAACGTTGGCGAATGGTGGCGTGCAGCCGGTGACGGGCGACAAGATTTTGGATGCGGATGTGTGCCGGTTGACGCTATCGGTGATGAGCTCGGCCGGCATGTACGACGGCGCCGGCCGATGGATGGCTGAGGTGGGTATCCCGGCGAAGTCGGGTGTTTCGGGTGGCCTGCTGGGCACGCTGCCGGGCCAGTTGGGCGTGGCGACATTCTCGCCGCGGCTTAATAAAGAAGGTAACTCGGTACGCGGTGTGGATGCGTTCAAGCTGTTGTCGAAGGACATGGGCCTGCACTTGATGTCTACAGACGAGCGCTATGGCGTGAACCCGGTGCGCAAGGTGGAGCAGGATGCGGAGCTGACCGTGATCTATCTGCAGGGCTTGATTAACTTCAACGCGGCCGAGACTATCTTGTACGAGCTGATGGAGTCAGATTTTGGCGAGGGCACGGTGGTGCTCGAGCTATCACATATTACGGGCACGAACCGCATGGGTCGACGCATGCTGAAGGAGGGGCTGCGCCGAATTCGCGAGTCTGGCTTTGATATCGCCATCGTGGATCCGGATGGGGAGCTGGAAGATCGCACCATGTCGGACGGCACGGAGGTGCCGAAAGGCGAGCCGGAGGACTACACCATCAACGGCGAACCTGTTTAGGTTTGGGTTGCCTTAGTTAATCAGGTTAGGATGTCCTATGTAAGGCTCATCGCGGCTGCCGCGAGGGCATCCAACGACCAAGGACTAAAAATGGCTCATACCCCCTTCAAGGTGATGGCGGTTGTGGCGGCGTCGGCAACCGCACTCGTCGGCTGCGGCGCAGCTGAGGAAGTAACTGGCGGCTCCAGCGGCGATGCTGAGTTCTCCTTCACCGATATCACCGGCCGTGACGTGGAACTGGATAAGGCTCCCGATCGTGTGATTTTGGGGGAGGGCCGATCGCTTTTTGCTACCGGTGTACTCGACCCCGATAATCCACTGGACAAGGTCGTTGGCATCGGAACGGATCTCAAGCAGAACGTGCCGGATTACTACAAGGCGCTGGAAAAGGAACTGCCGTCCGTAAACGAGGTTCCAGAGATCGGCGGCTTTACCAAGGGTGATGTCACCGTGGAAAAACTCGTGAGCCTAGACCCGGACCTCATTGTCCTCTCGCTGGATCAATATGATGCCTCTCGCGAAGCTGGTCTGACCGACAAGATGGACCAAGCTGGCTTGAAGTATGCGGTCACCGATTTCCGCCGCGACCCGCTGGAGAATACGCCCAAGACTATGGACATCTTCGGCGAGATCTTTGGCCAAGAGGATCGCGCTGAGGAATTTAACTCGGATTGGCAAAAGACCGTGGACTTGGTGGAGGACCGCGCAGAGAAGGTAAAAGATAAACCAAAGACTTTCGTTTGGAGAGCAGCAGGTGTGTCCGATTGCTGCGGTTCCTGGAACGATTCCAATATTTCCCAGCTGGTCAACGCGGCCGGTGGCGAGAATATCGGCGATAAAGTCATTCCGGGCGAGTCTGGCACAATCACCCCGGAAAAGGTCCTGGAATCTGACCCGGATATGATCATCGCCACCGGTGGCGATTGGTCCGAGATGAAGGACGATGAAGGCCACCCTGTCGGATACGCTGCAGTGGGTTACGGCATTGATGAAAAGGAAGCCAAGGGCAGCATTGCGAAGCTTCCGGAGAAGCAAGCCGGCTTCGATAAGCTGCGGGCGGTTAAGGAGCATCACCTGCACAGCATGTGGCACCAGTTCTATGATTCGCCGTTTAATTACCTGGCGCTGCTGCAGGTGGCTGAGTGGATTGATCCAGAGGCGTATGCCGATGTGGACGTCGCCAAGCAGTGGATGGACGCGCAAGAGAAGTACTCGCCGGTCTCTGGCGAGGGAACCTTCTTTAGCACCAACTAATGGAGGGCGCAGAGGTAGCCGCGCTAGCGCGGCAGCATAAGAAGCTAACCTGGCAACGCATAGGCATCGTTGCGGGCCTGACCCTGATTGCGGCCGTCGCATTTGTCATTAGCAATTTCGTCGGTGCGATTGATATCAGCCCGGGCGAGGTAATAAAGGGCATCGT
Organism: Corynebacterium sp. MSK158; assembly: GCF_030229085.1. Taxonomy (NCBI): domain Bacteria; kingdom Bacillati; phylum Actinomycetota; class Actinomycetes; order Mycobacteriales; family Corynebacteriaceae; genus Corynebacterium; species Corynebacterium sp. MSK158. The sequence continues at coordinate 89,118 of NZ_JASPHJ010000006.1, read as the reverse complement.
GAATCCTGCGGGTCTGGAGGACCAGACGCGCACGGTGCTGTGGCAACTGCGCCTGCCCATGGCGGTGATGGCCGTGCTCATCGGTATGGCCTTGTCCTTGTCCGGCGCGGAAATGCAGACCATCCTCAATAATCCGCTGGCCGAGCCTTTTACGCTCGGCATTTCCGCGGCCGCCGCGTTTGGCGGCGCGACCTCCATCGTGCTCAAGTGGCAGCTGATTGCGCAGCCGCAGTTCAACCTGGCGCTGGTGGCATGGCTTGCTGCCGCGGTGGCTACGGCCATCATTGTTATCGCGGCCGTCATCCGCGGCGCGAAGGCGGAGACTATGGTGCTGCTGGGCATCGGCTTGGTGTTCTTCTTCCAAGCCATGCTGGCGCTTATCCAGTACCAGTCCTCGGCCGAGGCGCTGCAGCAGATCGTCTTTTGGTCCATGGGCTCGCTTACCCGCGCCAACTGGGCGGCAAACGGCGTGCTGGCGGCCGTGCTGATTATCGCCCTGCCCATTTTGTGGGCGTTGGGTTGGCGCCTTACTGCCTTGCGGCTTGGCGACGCCCGCGCTACCGCCATGGGCATCAATACCTCCCGCCTGCGCGTTGTAGTGCTCATCGTGGTCTCGCTCGTGGCGGCGACCACCGTGGCCTTCGCGGGCATCATCGGCTTCATCGGCTTGGTGGGCCCGCACATCGCCCGCATGTTGGTGGGCGAGGACCAGCGCTACTTCTTGCCGGCCTCCATGGCGGCGGGCGCGGCCGTGATGTGTGCCGCGCATGCGGTGAGCCTGATGATCAAGCCGGGCTTGGCTATTCCCATTGGCATTGTTACCTCGCTTTTGGGCGTGCCATTCTTCATTGCCATTGTCATGACCCGAAGGAGGGCACTGTGGACGTAGAACTGACTATTTCCGGGCTGAGTGCGGCCTATGGCAAGCACCGCGTATTGGAGTCCGTGGATGTGGAAAAACTCCACGGCGGGCAGTTGGTGGGCCTGTTGGGGCCGAATGCTTCCGGCAAGACCACGCTTATCAAGTCCCTGGCCGGTGTGCACCGCGGTTGCGATGGCGAGGTGGATTTCCGCGTCGATGGCACGGCTCCGCGCGGCAAGCGCCGCCGGCAGCTTATCGGCTACGTGCCGCAGGATCTCACGAGCACGGCCGCTTTGCGCGCCTTTGAGGCCGTGCTGATCTCTGCGCGCCGTGAAGCCTGCGAGGACCCGATTACGCGCACCGGTGAGGTGCTGCACTCGCTGGGGCTGGACGCAATTGCCTCTCGCTACCTCAACGAGCTTTCCGGCGGCCAGCGCCAGCTGGTGGCGGTGGCGCAGATGTTGGTGGGCAACCCAGGCCTGATGCTTCTCGACGAACCCACGTCCGCCCTCGACCTGCACCACCAGATCTTTGTATTGGATGAGGTGCGTGCCAAGGCGAAGCGCGACGGCAGCCTAGGCCTTGTGGCCATCCACGACATCAACCTGGCTGCGCGCATGTGCGATCAGCTGGTGGTGCTTAAGAAGGGCCATATTCGCGCTCAGGGCGCGCCTTCAGACGTTCTCACGGGGGAGCTCGTGGAAGGCGTGTATGGGGTAGAGGCGGACGTCGTCCAGCATGGCGGCGCTCCACTCATTGCCCCGCTGCGGGTGAGATAACAAAAAGGCCGGGCGATTGCCCGGCCTAATTTTTTAGTTTAAATTTTTAAGTGGTGCGCCATCAGGGAATCGAACCCCGAACCCACTGATTAAGAGTCAGTTGCTCTGCCAATTGAGCTAATGGCGCATTGTTGACTTCCTGCCGTGCGGCTCTCTGTGCAACGAGTAGATACTCTAGCAGCCATTCTTGAAAAGTGTAAAATCGCCTGGTTATGGCGGGTTTTTAGGGGTCTATAACGAATTGGTTAATGCCTGAAGTGGCTTCTGGTAATTGCTGGAGCGAGACGCTAATCTAAGTTGGTCTTTGAAAGCAGCAATTACGTGTCTAAGGGCAACTCAGTGAAACATTCCCTCCCTATTGCGCGCCGCCTCATCGCGGCCGCGGGCGTTGCGTGCATTTCCCTAGCCGCCGCCTCCTGCTCCTCTGATTCCTCTGCCGAGAATCAGGCCGCCGACCAAGAATCTACCGCCGCCGCAAACGCGGGCGGGGAGAAAGACAGCGGCAAAAGGGGCAAAGAGTCTGACAAGAAAAAGGGCGGCCTCTCGGCTTCCGTGAAGGACGGGGCACAGAATGTGGATCCGTCTAAGCCTGTGACCGTGGAGACCACCGGCAAGCTCAAGAGCGTCACCATGACCAATGAAATGGGCGTGGAAGTCAAAGAAAAGCTCTCCAAGGATGCCAAGACGTGGTCTACCGCGGAGGACTTGGGCTATAACCACACCTATTCCATCGTGGCCTCCGATGTGGATGGCAACAAGAAGAACCTCAGCTTTTCCACCCCGCAAGCAGCGGGCGTTGCCGAGGTCTCGCTTAGCCCAATCCCGGATTCTGAGGTCGGCGTAGGCCAGGTCATTGGTGTGAATTTTGGTGTGCCGATTACGGACCGCAAGGCGGCCGAGAAGACCATTACTGTGACCACCAACCCTGAGGTTAAGGGCGCTTTCTACTGGGTCAACAACCAGGAGGTGCGCTGGCGTCCAAAGGAATACTGGGAGCCTGGCACCAAGGTTGAGGTGAAGGTAGACCAGTACGGCAAGGACCTAGGCGGCGGAATCTATGGCGGCGAGAACGCCAAGACCAATTTCACCATCGGTGACCGCACAGTGGCGATTATCGATAACGCCACCAAGACCATGAAGGTCTTCAAAAATAAGAAGTTCTTGCGCGCCATCCCGGTCTCGCTCGGCCGCGATTATCAGTACGATACGCCAAACGGGCGCTACATCATTGGCGATGAGCACCCGCAGCTGCTGATGGACTCCGAGACCTTCGGCCTTTCCCACTCCGCGGGTGGCTACCGCACGATGGTGGACTGGGCTACCCAGATGTCCTATTCCGGCATCTATGTTCACTCCGCTCCGTGGTCCGTATGGGCGCAGGGCAATACCAATACCTCGCACGGCTGCATTAACGTGACGCCGGAGGCTGCCCAGTGGTTCCAGGAGACGATGAAGCGCGGCGACGTGGTGCGCGTGTTCAATACCTACGGTGAAACGCTTAATGCGATGGATGGCCTAGGTGACTGGAATATGTCCTGGGACGAGTGGTCCAAGGGCAACGCGGACGCCAATCAGTAGCGCCCACGAGCGGCGCGGGCGATGAGCGCATGGCTACAGTGGTGGCCATGCGCTTTTCTGTTTTAGACCGCGGGGCGGCCGGGCCGTTGGACCAGGTGGCTGAGCACGCCCGGCACGTGGAGGCGCTTGGTTTCCGGCGATTTCTCGTGGCCGAGCACCACGGCGTGCCAGGCATTCCGGCGGGCCAGCCGGGCATATTGGCGGCCCACGTGGCGGCGTGCACGCAGCGCATTCGGGTAGGCACGGCCGGCGTCATGCTGTTGAATCATCCGCCGTTTCTGGTGGCCGAGCAGATTAATCTTCTCGAGGCGCTGTATCCCGGGCGAATCGATATTGGAATTGGTTCCTCTGTCGGCTTTACCGGCCCGGTGCGGCGGGCACTGCGCCAGGGCGAACCGGCTGAAGTGAAGCAGCGCTTTGAGGCGGAGCTGGCGACGCTGCTGCGCTACCTGCGCGGCGAGGAGGCGGTGACGGTGCGGCCGGAGTATGCGGGCACTCCGATCTACGTGTTGGCGGGCTTTCGCTCAGCCATGGTTGCGGCCAAGATGGGGCTCGGCGTCATCTTGGGTGGTCCGGTGGCCACGCAGGAGGCGGCCGCGCGGGTGTATCGGCAGCATGCGCTTGCCGACGCCCCACCTATCATTTCCTCGCTCAATATCGCCGTTGCCGATACGTCCGCGGCCGCCCGTGATCTGTTGTTACCGGAGGCCTATGCCAAGGTACTCGCGCAATCCACCGGCGAGTTCGGGGCCCTGCGGCCTGTGGGAGAGCTGGACATGGATGCGCTGACGGGGCAGCAGCGCCGGCGCATTGAGGAAGCGCTGGCCCATGACGTGTGGGGAACGGTGGAGGAAGTGGGGGAGGAACTAAGGGGCGTCGGCAAGCGGCTGGGCGTGAGCGAGTTTGTAGTGACCGGAGACATGCCAGATGTGGCTGGTCGGGCGCGCTCGGAGGAGCTGCTGGCGAGCCTGCAGGCGGAAAACTGAAAAAGCCCGAGCGCAAGGCTCGGGCACTTGGGGTGGCTGACGGGACTCGAACCCGCGACACCCAGGGTCTTGATGGACAACTTCAGTACCAGTACGTATATGTACGTAGGTAGTGGTCAGCGATGTTTTATTTACTGTGGTCTACTGTCGGTTACGTGCTGTTACTGATTCGCTTAACGTACTTTTTAACGTACTGCTACGTACGTCTACTGAGCGCTACGAACGTGCTTGCGCGGTCGCTCGAATGAGTGCTTCGACGTTGGCGCGGTCGTTGTAGTACTCGTCTGCGATCTGCTCGGTGTGGCCGAAAATGTCTGCCCGTGTCCTCGCGTCCATCACGTCGGCGTACACGCCGTGCAGTGTGGCGCGCCATGAGTGGCTGCGAAGGTCGCGAAGAATCTCGACACCCGTCTCGTCCGCGATTTGTTTGTACAGCTCCGGTACCTTGTCGTCGGCGTTGGTAGTCCTGGGTTCGGCCCCGGCTCTGCCGGGTGGCGTGCGGCGTGCTGTGGCGCGTACACGAACACACAAGCGTCGCTAGTGCTTACCGGGTCTCTGCTTGTAGCAAGCTGGCACTAGCGACGCGGTCTCGTGGGTGGAGTGAGATCCCGCTTCTTAAGCGTTGCCCTTAGCACGGTTGTGAGATTTGCAGAGCAGCTCGCAGTTGCTCTCCTCAGTTGAGCCACCCTTGGACCACGCGGTGACGTGATCGGCGTCCATCTCCTTGAGCGCCCAGATCTTTGCTTTCTTCTCGTCGTGACCGATAGCGCAATAGGAGCAGTTGGAGATGCCCTGCTGTTTTGCAGCGTCTGTCTGGCGCTTGTAGACACGCTTCTTCACCGCCTCGGTAAAGACTCGCACGTTCAGCAGCTTCGTGTCTGTCTTACCACCAAGCAGGTACTCGTAGATACCCTTCTTGGACTGAATCTGCGGGTCAGACAGCAATTCCTTTGCGGTAGCCGTCATATCAGTAGTGTTGTAGCCCTTGCTGCTGTAGCGCTCATACAGCGTGTTCCACGCGATACCTCGCATGGACGTGTCTGTCATCTTGAACACACTTGCTGCCCAGTCGATAACAGCCGTGAAGTAAGTCTGTAGTTCGTTGCAGTTATCGTCTTCACGGTGCTTTGCCATGTAACTGTCGATGGTGGTGCCTTTACGCTGAGCGACCCAGTCCAGCGCTACTTCAAGCACCTCCTGGCGGGCTGGGTCACCCTTAACGAAGTTCGACCACTTGGACATGACGGCAGAGCCGGAGTTGGAGAAGACCTTCTTAGCAGCATCGACGAACGGGCCTGAGTACACGGCGTTACGTAGCTCCTGGGCTGTAAGCGGCACACCGACGATGTTGATCGTCTTGAACCACTCCTTGATCTCGGCCTCGGTGCCGTAGCAGTCGTAAATCAGCAGCTCAATCTCAAGAATCTGCTCTTGCTGGTGCTTGCTTAAGGACGAGAAATACTGCTCGTTGCCGTCAGTGTCTTTGACTACGAATAAGTCCTTGCAGAAGCGACCGATGGACGTAATGCGCTGTTGCCCGTCAAGGATCTCGAATTTGTCTTCACCCTGCTTGGGCTGGTTGAAGTAAATTAGCCCCAGCGGATAGCCCTTGAGCAGTGAGTCAATGACGGCAACATCTTTCTTGCCGTCGTTGTAGATGTAGTTGCGCTGGTACTCAGGCTGGATGGTAAGGCTGCCAGCCAAACCGTACAGGCCCTTGCCTTCGAGTTCGTTGTAGTGGAATCCGTCAACAATGTCACGGATCTTGCGGGGGTTGAGACGTGCTTCCATGACTTAAGACTCCTTGGTCTCGGGGTGGCGGTGGCGGACGATGAGCCTGAAATACAGGCGGCGGAGAGTCGATTCGCCTTCTCGTATATAAAACGCTAGACCTCCTTGTTGAAATAGGTCCCCCGGTTTAGCGACCTCCTTCATAGGTGTTGCATCGAACAAGCTGGCCCCTAGAATCTCAAATTGTTCGGGGTTGTATTTATCAAGGAAGGAAATTGGGACCCCCATGGCTCCTTCGTAATCGCTAGGTATTCCCTTAGTTTCTGGTACTTCAATCGCGTCGTAGTTCTCGTATTTGGCATAGGCGATCTCGCGAACACGCTTTGACCCGTAAATAAGGTTGTCTTCCATCTTCATCAGAACCAGTGGCTCATGACGGCGACCATGCTCGATGTTGGTGAACCAACATGAGTTACCCAAACGGGTGTATGTCGTCGTTTCTGTACTTGGGTAGCCGAGTCGCGCCGCCTTTGCCTTGTCGGATTCTTTAACTACTTCACCCTGTGGCACACGGAAAACCATGTCGGTGGTGTTGCCGGTTGCGCCGAGCCACAATCGGTTTTCCTTGATAAGTGGGAACACTTCTTTGTACGTGATCGCATTACTATTCCCGATAACGGAGAACTGGACGTCACCTTCAATCAACCAAGCGAGGAATTCGCGGAAGAGCGAGAACGGTGGGTTAGTAACGACAATGTCTGCCTCATCGCGGAGTTTCGTGACCTCCTCAGAACGGAAGTCGCCGTCGCCCTCAAGGTAATCCCACTTGAGATCTTCCTTGTTCAGTTTGCCGTCCTCGTTGAGATCTGTCCCCTGCTCAAGGACGTAAATGCGGCCTCTGTGCCAGGTGTCATCTTCGTTGAACTTCTCGTCCCGGTCTTCGCCTAATGCAAAGTCCAACAGCATCTGGCCTTTCTCAGTCACTGCTGGGTTTGACGCTGGTGCGTAGGAGGTTGAGATTAGCTTCTTCAAGCCGAATTTTTCAAAGTTCAGTGCAAAGTACTTGGTGAAGTTACTTGCTCCAGGATCGTCACACGGTAGTAGCACTGTCTTACCTCTGAACACATCAGGGTCGTATTCGAGATACGCCTGCATCTCGTTTTCAATGTCATTCCACTGTGTGTAGAACTCATCATTTTTCGCTGCCTTGGCTGCGCCTAAGTTGGCATTACCCGCCATCGCCTAAATCACCTTGCTCGTTGATTCGGTCTTCATCCTAAAAAATGCGCGAGATTCTTGCCTGAAAAACAGGCATCCGGGTAACTCGCGCTTGAATACAATCCTAGCGAAGTGGTGACGGTTTTCTAAGTTCGTTCGCGGTGGAATCTCCGAAAAAACGTGCGCCGTTTTGCTGATGCGTCATACTCCTACACACTGCAAGATTTAACGCCTAAAGCGACTTCTACACTTTTCGCCGTGACATAGACAAGTCCCCTACCAGCGTTTCCGCTGGTAGGGGACTCAAAGTGGTAGCGGGGGCTGGATTCGAACCAACGACCTCTGGGTTATCGGATCACATTCGTGCCTATCAGGGGTTATCGGCAGGTATGTGCGGCCTCGTGTCAATCCGGTGCGTAATCCGCACGGTCGCGATCAGAAGTTGCGTACTGTTGGTGAGAACCGGCGCCGCCTCAATGCGCAGCGTCGCGCCACGGCGCGGCGGAGACAACAGCGGTAACAGCATCAGGCTGACACGCCAGATTTCTAGAATCTTTAACGTACCCGGCGATTAAAGCAATGTACCCCGTAACCTGTTCATGCAGGTCACGGGGTATCTTCGGGGTGGCTGACGGGGCTCGAACCCGCGACACCTAGGGTCTTGACGCATAACTTCAGTACCTGTACGTATTGGAAAGTAGTAGCAGGTCTCAATCGTTTTTCGTACGGCTATGTACGTGTTGCTACGTACTATTACTGAGGGTTTAAACGTACTTTTTTAGCGTACTTCTACGTACGTCTACTGAGCGCTACGACCTCGCTTGTGCGGTCGCGCGGATCAGTGCTTCCACGTTGGCCCGGTCGTTGTAATACTCGTCCGCGACTTGCTCCGTGTGACCGAAAATGTCCGCCCGTGTCCTAGCGTCCATTACGTCCGCGTACACACCGTGTAGCGTCGCTCTCCATGAATGACTGCGCAGGTCTACAAGGATCGTCACGCCCGTCTCGTCGGCTATCTGACGATACAGCTCCGGTACCTTGTCGTCGGCGTTGGTCGCGTCCCACGGCTTCGCCGTCGTTGTTGGTGACCCCACTACGTACCGCTCGTCGTCTTCGCGATGCTGTCTCAAGTAGTCCGTCACGTCGGCTCTCAGGATAGGGATATAGCGCCCTTTTTCTTTGCCCTGACGCCCCTTAACAATGTCGCGCGTCGCGTTGATGATGACGTTCTCGCTGTCGTCTTCGACGTGCTTCCACCGCAGCCGGTTAGCTTCGGAGATGCGCAGGCCGGTAACTGCTTGTAGCAGTGTTAGCCGTGTGATACGCGCATGCGCGTTCATCGTTGATTGTCGCGCACCGCCCTTCTTTGGCTCGATCAGCGGTCCCGAAACGTCACGCGCTAGTAAGTGCTGTACAACCGCGTCGTATTCACCGTTAGTGAGTGTTCTACGACCACCTTCTCCGGCCTTCCCCTGTGCTCGGATGTCGAGCCTTGCCCCGCGTATGGGGTTGCCTGAAATGACTCCGTCGCGGACCAGCGCGTCGGCAATGTAGGTAGAAAGTATGGTTCTCGCACTCGATACGCTGCCCGGATGTGTGCGCGCGATCGCTTGTAGTGTGCGCTCTAACACCCTGAACTGCATCGCGTCAAAAACGCTGTAGCCCTTGAGTTCAGCCGCGACCAGGTTGAGCGATGCGAGATAACGCCGTTTTGATAGGTCTTTGAGCTGCGACGACTCTTCGATTTTCGGCCGTGTGACTTTCTCGATGTACACGTTCATCGGTGTACGCGGTGTCCACTCTGTTGAGGTTGTAGACAACAGCTCGTCGGCTTTGCGCCGTGCGCGTGCGCGTACTTCGCCTTTCGTCTTTGCCTTCGACCGTCGTTGTATGATCCTGCCGTCGTGTAATCGGACTGACCAGTCCAGCTGGTATCCGGTTTTCGTCTTTCTCGGTGTGGCTCGGTCGATCGATGTATGCCCCGGTTCGATCCGGGTTTTCGCTGTAGTGCTCATACCCTTTAACGTACTTTATGATCCGGGTTGGAAGGTACTTGCATCGTAAAGGTAAGTGCGTTACAGTAGGCACTGCGCATAAGTTCTTGTTTTTGCTAGAGAACTTTCTAAGACGCTAAGAAACTAAATCGTACACATGCCGGTAACATCCGGAGATGTCGCTCATCGCGCCCCTAAGCAAGGTAATCTCGTGTACGAGGCTGACAGGAACTTAGTGGTAGTGGGTCGCACCCACGTAAAGCAATTTTTGAGCACGGGAACCGTAGACCGCCACACATAGAAACCGGGAAGGCGTTACCTCCTGCCGGATAGCTTTGCTATCCCCAGGAGATTTTTTATGTCCCCGGCTTTTCTGAAAACTACAGAAGCTGCTGTCTATCTCGGTCTGTCGCGCCGAACGCTCGAACATTGGCGCTACCAGGGTGAAGGCCCTCGCTACTCTCGTCTCGGTCGATCTGTCGTGTACGCGGTCACCGACCTCGACGATTTCACCCGCGCTCGCGCTGTCGGCGGTGGTGCATAATGCAAAAGGGAACGGCCCCCACCGCTGTGAACCGTGAGAGCTGGAGCGTAGATGCTTCAGTTGTCAATGTATCACCGGAGATTCGTGAACGTTACGAACAAATCGAAAATGATGCTGTCGGTTGGGACATCCGGTTGGTCGATTTCCAGTCGGACCAGCGTGGAAAATTGACCGATTTAGCCGTCGTTTTACACCGCGTAAATGCCTGGCGCGTGGATGAAAATGACCCGGATCTCATCATCAAACAAATGAATGATGATGAAGATCATTCGAACATCGAGGATAAAACTGCAGGTCAAACCATTCGAACGCGATCAGGCCAAAATATCCTACGAGGCTGCAGTTTGGCCTGGCCGGATGGCCAGGTCCAAAATGGTACCGGTTCAACTGACGTCGCTGACGATTTCGCGAGTGTTGACTTTGGCTCTCTAGCTAGCGTCCGCGCGATGGGTAGTGGTGAAAAGCGTCTCGTCATCGGTTTCGATACCGAATTCGTCAGCTACGACGACGAGGGTCGTCGTGATATCGTGAGCTACCAATTCAGTTGGATTGATCCGCTCGACGGTACGGAACATGAAGTCGTGATTATGCCCCTTGAGGGACAGCGGCTTCTTGCTGATAGCTGCTTTTACGCGATCTCTCTGCTTGGGAAACTCGAGCGCTACGCCAACGGTTTTAAAGATGTTGGTGAAATTGGTACCTCGGACATGGACCCGCGCGGGATTCTGCGGTCTGAGCTTGGTAAGGATCGTCTACGGGATTCGTTGTTCAAGCGTGCTTCGATTCGTATCGTGCTTGCCGGTCATTTTCTGAACGTCGATGCGACCGCTTTCCGTCGTCCAAAACGTCGGTGCGATGACATCTTGCATGAACTTACATCCGCTGGTGGCGGGCTTGTGAGCCTGCGGCCGGTCCGTGTCGTTCGTACCTCAGGGTTTGGATCGTTCCGGCGTCTTCTTCCCTTCAGTGTTGTCTTCCGTGACACTCGCAATCAGGCGTCTCCAGAACATAAGAGTTTGGAAGCGCTCGGTGATGCGTGTGGTGTTGAAAAGCTCGACGTTGGCGCTGCCATTGAGGACATGGAAGCGCTGTCACGCGAGGATCTGCCGCGGTTGCTCGACTACGCAGCGAACGATGCGCGAATTGTGGTCCACTACCTAGGCACCGTCTGGGGCTACAACACAACCCCGCCGGTCACCATCTCGTCTGGTGGTGCGCGGGCGCTCAAGTCTGGGATTTTGAAGTTTTGGCGGGAAGAGGGGTTTATCGATTCTGGAGATATTGGTAATGCTCTTGTCGATTCTGGTAAACCGAGCAACGCGATTTTCCGTCGGATGTTCCAAGGACTCAAGACTCGCGGTGTTGAGTTGGAATCTGACCGTGACTCGCTTGAGTACTACGCAGTTCGTGGCCTGGGGCCGGTTGACGGCGACGCGTGTGTATCTCACGCCTTGTGGGCCGACGCATTCGCTGGTGGCTACAACACTTGTCCGTCCCCGGGTGTGCATGCCTACCCTACGTACGACTGGGATCTGCAGTCTGCTTATCCCACTGCGATGGCCAGTATCTATGACCCTGATTACACCGATGGTGGTGTGATCAAGGAACACATCGACAAGCGTGAACTGACTCTCGATGATTTTCCGCTCGGGTATCTCACGCCTTTCGTTGGACATGTTTCGTGGGTCTTCCCCGACGATGTCGAAACTCCCTGCTTGCCGGTGCGGCGTGGTAACTCTCTGATCTTTCCTCAGACCTCATACGGCTGCGGCTTTGGCGAGGACGAGCGTCTCGACGAAGATGGTCTGGACCGTGAGGGTCGGGACCTTGGCGGACGGGATTACACCCGCGAACAGCTCGATGAGATCGCTGCGCGTGTCAACGGTGAGATCGGTGGTGTCTTTCACGGGTCTACCTGCGCCGGCCCCGAGGTCTACCTCGCGTTGAAGCTTGGCGCTCGCGTCTTTTGCCAGACTGGCATCACGCTCAAGCTTCTCACCCGCGAGGTAGATGGTGAGGTTGTGCGCTCCCGGTCTCTGCGTCCTGCGCTTCGTCAGATGGTTCTCGACCGTGCTGTAGCGAAGGAGACCTACGGGAAAAAGTCTCTTCAGGAGCTGACAATCAAGGTTGCGACCAATTCGTGCTACGGCAAGCTAGCTCAAGACGTCGTTGACCAGAACGGTTGGAATGCCTACGCCGAAGAGATGGAGAACATCGGTGGTTCTGCCGTAACTTCTCCCTACCACGCGGCTATGACGACGTCGTTGGTGCGTGCCGCGCTTACGGCTGTCTCTAACCAGACCTCTATTCTGAGTGCAACCACCGACGGTGTGATCACTGCCGATGATGATCTTGAAAGGCACGACCTTTTCGGTCTTGCTGAGATTCTCCGTGAGTCGCGTCTTGCGCTCGCGGACGACGATTCGATCTGGGAAGTGAAGCATCAGCAGTCTGACTTGGTGAACCTTTCTACCCGTGCGAACGTCTCGCGTGAGGACGGCGGTGTGCTGGCGAAGGGTGGTGTGCGAACCCCAAAAGTGTAAAGCGCGGCACTGTTGAGGAGCGGGAGTATTTCCGTAACCTCGCTCTGTCGCGCACCGGGAAAATCCCCAACCCCTACTCGACGTTCCCATCGTTCAAGTATCTGTCACGTTCTGAGAACCGCCTCGACTGTGTACTGGTCGCGCACGAGCCTGAGCTATCCACGCTTGACTACGACCTCAAGCGTGAGCCTGTCCCTGAGACGTTCGAGTCCTCGTTCGTTGATGGGAACGAGCTCTGCGGGTTTGCAACCCGCCCCTGGTTGAGCGTGTTGCACTACGACAAAGCTCGCAGCATTGCCCGGCATCTTCAAAACCATCGTCCGGGTGCGGTTCATCTGACGGGTTGTCTTCGCACTCGTGGAGATTGGGATAACTGGGACCGTAGGTACCGATCGAAGGGTGGACGTCGAGTCCGCACTGCAGGCAGTGCTCTGTTGTCTGAAATCGTAGCTGCGCATAAAGCCGGGCTGATTGATGTGCCTGAGTTGTCGTCCTCGCGTCTCACGATCGGCGACAAACTTGAGTGGTTGTCCTCTCTCGGGGCCGGCGAGTTCACCCGTTCTCAGTGGGACCATATGTCTAAACGGAACCGCCGCGAGAATGTTTTACGTGACGCGAATATGGATGAAGTTCGCGCCCTGGTCGATAAATTGAATCGTGAGGAAGAAGAAATGAGTGACAGTAACGCGCCTTTTGTCAATGGCTTGGCGGGTGGTATTGCCAATGCCGATTTGCCCGATATGGGACCTGCTCTCCAGGCAATCAACGAGATGAAGGCCCCTCAAGAGGCTGCTTCGTCTCCTGACTTTGAGCGCCTGGACGAGGTGGTCAAAGGTGTCGAAGAAGCTCGCGCTAAGCGTGCGCAACGCGAAGCCGAAAAGCAATCTAAGCAGCGTGCTGCTGAAGCTGCTGCGCGTCCTCAACGGCGTAAACCGAAGCATCGGTTTGTGCCTCGTAACCCATCTACTGAACCGGGCCCAGAGGGTCCAGAAATGGAGCTTTAATCATGGCTACTAGTAATCAGATTGAACGTTCTGTTAATCGCGCGCAGAAGTTGCGGGAACAGCAGACTGCCCTTGCCGATAAGTTGCGCGAGGCTGAGCGTGAAGCTGACCGGATTGTCGGTGAGGCTTTGCGCGAAGGCGCGACCGATTCTCGGTCGCGTTGGGCGGAGTACGCAGACCTCAACATGAAGGAGTTTTACTTCTTGGTTGTTGAGGGTGTGGAACCTTCCCTCGATGACAGTGAAACTGCATCGGGAGGTGGCAGTACCGCGCCCGCTGAGCCGGAAAATCACGGTAGTGATTTCGGCGAAGCAACCGCTGACTTTGTCAGCGGAAACCAGGGGTTCTAGGGGGCGGAGCGCCCCTAGCCAGCAGCCCGCAGGAGGACACGACCCGAAGGGTCGTTTGTCCGACAAGGGTGATGCTGGCCCCGCCTGTTGGAAGCCGCGTGCAGTGGGGCCACGAAGTAGGCCGAAACTGTTCACGCGGCTGGAGACAGGCGGCACGTGGGCGCTAGCCCACTAGCACGGGAATAAGGAGCTGTGAGTTATGAGTAACGGGCGACGCGTGACAGTGCGTCTGGGTGACGAAGAAGCCGAGGTGGTGCGTGGCACCGCGTCGACTCTCGGAGTCACCGAAAGCGAAGTTCTGCGTCTGGCCCTAACCGCCTTGGCGGGTAGGCTGCCTGACGATGTAACTGAGCGTGCGACAGCGGCTCCGGTGTCGCGGGAAGTGGTCGAGATGCTTGACGCTCTCGACCGCGCCTTGGCGGCTATTCGTCGCATCGGTGTCAACATAAATCAGGTTGTCCGCATGGCTCATGTCATGGGCTGGTCTGATGATGTGGTGCCCGGGTTGTGCAAGATTCCCGATGCCGTCGATGGGTTGGACAAATACGTCCGGAAGGCGGTCGACGATGTCGGTAAGTAAAGTGCAGCGCTCCAAGAGTGCTGTCGCTTCCACCATCTACGCCGTGTGGGGGACTCGTAAGGCAATGAAGGCTGGCGAAGTTCGTGCTTCCGCGCTCTCTGTTGTTGGTCCTCGTGGCTATCATCCGTTGGCATGGGCGTTGGAGGTTCAAGAGCGCGTAGCAGCCTCTGCGCAACGTCGTAATGAGACCATCAACATCATTCAATCTTTCAGCCCTGAAGAACTTGATCCAGGTAAACCTCGTGATGTGGAACGCGCGCACTCTGCGGGGCTTGCTCTCGCGGAGAAAGTGGCCCCTGGGTGTGACGTGCTTGTTGCTACTCACACCGATACTGCTCACGTTCACAACCACATTCTCATAGCCAATCACGACCGCCAGACTGGCTACGCTGCCCCGAAGGGTGCTGGCAATGCTTGGCACGTCCGGGAGGTCAACGACGCTGTGATGGAGTCGTATGGGTTGGAGGTGCTGGAACAGCACGAGGTGTCTTACTCGCGCGATGAACGGATGGCTGAAGCTAAGGGGTTTGATATTGACGGCTCCGAGCTGTCGTTGGATGAATTAACTCGTGAGAACTGGCGCGAGTTTGCTCGCGTTCGCATCGAGGATCTTCTTGAAGACGACCGCGTTGTCGAGGCCCTGGACGCCGATGGCGAAGAGGGTATCAACTCTGCCTTTGACGTGATGGAAGAAATTGCGCCCAAGTACCACCTTTCCTTCTCGCGTAAAGGGCGTGGCAGGCGCAAACGTGAGCGCTCGTCGTTCGCGGTTGTTGATGATAACGGCGATGTGCTCCGGGTGACCGGTGCAAACGGTAAAGGTAATGCCCGAGCTGCGAGCGCTGGCTCGCGTCTCGGTGCTGATTTCACATTAAACGGGCTTCGCGCCCAGCTGCTGCAAATGCAGTCCAAAGAGAAGACCAAACAGAACATTCGAGAAATAGGTGAATTTGATTATGCCGATGAATATGCGTCGGAAGAAGAATCGGGATACTGGCGAGAATTTGGAGTTGATGAATCAACTGGCTCAGGAGGTGAAGAACCTTCAGCAGATTGTGGCGGGGCTTCACAAGGACGTGGTTCACGTATCCAAGCAGCAGGTGAAAAGCGACCAGAGCGTGAAGAGGCTCTCCAGTTCCGTTGGGGAGTTGGAGAACTCCCCGACGGCATCCCTAGTCGAGAACCACGGGCAGACCTTGGGGAATATGCAGACCTGGTTGACCAACTTGGACGGGCAACTGAAGGTCTTAAAGAATACAACCGTAGGAACGGAGGAATACAACGAGGCAGTGAAACAGACCGTGGCCGTGATGACGAAGGTCGCGGAAGCAGCGGCCCAACTGCCGGTGGCGATTCAAAATCAGAAACAGTCTCTGACGAACGGGGCGGCGGATATCGCCGAGTCCCTGACGTCTCTGGGAACTCTAGTCCAGGCCGTCCTCGAAGCAAGCGAGGGGCCAATGAGTCTAAGCGACAGCGCAGTCGAGAGGCTGAGCGACTGCATCGAGGGGCGTTTGAGGCCGATGGTGGACAAGAGGCTGAAAACGACGATGGACCAGAGTTTCAGTAACTATGAGGAATCTTTCCAGGGCATGATTGATGATGGCATTGAGCGTCTCGCCCAGGAGCGCGAGCGCTTGGATGCCTCTACTAGGGAAGCTGCTAAGACTGCTGACCGCATCGACAAGCGGTTAAAGGCCGGTGCTGTCAATGTGGCTGGTCTCCTGATGTTTGCCGCTACTCTCTGTCTCGCTGTAGTTGTCGTGTCCGGTGTCTTTGGTATGACTGTCTCGGTCTTTGGTCTGGATTTGGCTTTGCCCGAGCTGTGGCAGCGTACACACGATGCTGATTCCTGGAAGGGTCATCTTGGCTGGGGCGCGCTGGGTGTGGCTGTGCTTGCGGGTCTGTGCGGTGCTATCTGGTTCGTTGCACAGTGGATTTGGGAGCACACTGACTGGGGTGTTCGTTCTGACAATTGACGATCCTTGTGGCCTGCGTGGGCTTCGTTGCCATCGGCGGTCTCGGCGTCGGCGTGATGACGTTCCTCGGCATCCCCGACGGTTTAGGTGCGCTCTGGAGTCACGTCGCTGGCGCTGAGACGTGGTACGGGACCGTTGGTTGGTTGATCGTGACCATGACGGTCATCGGACTCATCGTCGGCCCGATGGTCTACCTTGCCGAGAAGGTGATCGAGATCGGTGACGATGACTAGCGCCGGATTTCTAGAACCTATAACGTACTCTTTAACGTACCCGGCGTGAAAAGCGATGTACCCCGCAACCTGATAGTGCAGGTTACGGGGTATCTTTGGGGTGGCTGACGGGACTCGAACCCGCGACACCCAGGATCACAACCTGGTGCTCTACCAGCTGAACTACAGCCACCATCGCTGCGTGAAAGCAACGAGATATAGGTTAACTCACGCCGCCTAAATTACAAAAACGCCTGGTAATCTGCGGTGGTTTCGGTCTTGATCTCCTCCGCTTCGGGGGAGGTGGGGCCCTCGTCGGTGCGGAAGACGCTGCGGCGGTAGAAGTCCAACTCGCGGATGGATTCGATGATGTCCTGTAGTGCGCGGTGGGCCATGCCCTTATCGGGCTGGTTGAAGTAAGCGCGCGGGTGCCACCGGCGAGCAAGCTCCTTGATGGTAGAGACGTCGATCATGCGGTAGTGCAGGGCGCTATCGAGCCGCGGCATATAAGCACGAATGAAGGTGCGATCTGTGGCGATGGAATTGCCGGCTAGGGGAGCGGGGTGCTCCGGATCGCAATGCTCATTGATGAGCGCGAGTACGGCATCCTCGGCTTCTCCGATGGAGGTGGTGGACTCGCGGATTTCCTTATCCAGCCCGGACTTAGCGTGCATCTGCGTGACAAAGGAATCCATCTGTGCCAACTCATCCTCGGTGGCGTGGACAACGAGGTCGATGCCTTCGCCCAGAATGTTGAGGTTGCCATCGGTGATGACGGCAGCGACCTCAACGATGACGTGGCGCTCGGGGTCGAGGCCCGTCATCTCCAAATCGATCCAGACGAGGCGGTCGTGTTTTGTGGCTATCTCGGAATGTGGCATGCGGCCCATTCTACTCCCGCGTGCTTTTACCCCTGTATGGGGTACGAACCGGGCTGCCCTGGAGGGGCGATTGCTACTGGACAACGCAACCTTTTAGAAAGTGTGGCACTGTGCTGCATAAAATTAATCGGTGATTTGCCTCACTCAGATATGTGAGTTAGGGCATACTCTGGTTAATCGCTCTTCATTCGGGAGGTGCGACAGACTTAGGAGAGACCAGATGGCAAACTTCCTCGATGCCCTCAATACCGTAATTTGGTCCCCCGTCTTGGTGTTTTTATGCCTCGGCGCGGGTATTTATTTCACCGTGGTGACACGCGGCCTGCAGGTGCGCTGCATCCCGGACATGCTCAAGCAGATCGTTAACGGAGAAAAGTCCGCAGATGGCGTTTCTTCCTTCCAATCCTTGATGGTCTCGCTCTCCGGCCGCGTGGGCGTGGGCAATATCGCCGGCGTGTCCACAGCCATCGCCTTCGGTGGGCCTGGCGCCGTGTTCTGGATGTGGGCAGTGGCGCTTTTGGGCTCGTCCACCTCGTTCATCGAATGTACGTTGGCGCAGATTTACAAGGAAAAGGATCAGGACACCGGTGAGTACCGCGGCGGGCCCGCCTATTACATCGAAAAGGCCTACAAGCACACTAAGGCCGCGCCTTTCATGGTGGTCTACGGCATCGTGTTTGCCGTCGCCATGATCTTGGCTACTAGCTACTTCTTGCCTGCCATCCAGGCCAATGCGGTGGCCGCCGCGGCCGATACCGCCTGGGGGATCAACTCCACCTGGGCGGCCGTCGTCCTCGCGGGCATTCTGGCCATCATCATTATTGGTGGTGTCAAGCGTATTGCGAACTTCGCCACCATTGTCGTGCCCTTTATGGCGGTCATTTATATCGTGATTTCCGTGGTGGTCATGTGCATGAACTTCTCGCAGATTCCGGAGGTCTTCGGGCTCATCTTCAAGTCCGCATTCAATATGGAAGCCGGATTCTCCGGCATGCTGGGCGCGGCCATCATGTGGGGTGTTAAGCGCGGCATCTACTCCAATGAGGCTGGCCAGGGTACCGGCCCGCAGTCCGCTGCAGCCGCCGAGGTTTCCCACCCCGCTAAGCAGGGCTTTGTGCAGTCCTTTGCGGTGTACGTTGATACGCTCTTTGTCTGCTCGGCCACCGCGTTCATGATTATTTCTACGGATATGTACACCGTCTTCCGCGGCAGCTCCGAGGACGGCGAAGTGGTCTACAACGGCTCGCTTCCTGATGGCGTCGAGGTTGGGCCTGGCTACGTGCAGTCCGGCCTCGATAGCGTCTTCGCCGGCTGGGGCCCAACCTTCATTGCCGTCTCCATTGCCTTCTTCGCCTTTACGACGGTCCTAGCGTATTACTACATGTCCGAAGTTAACCTGACCTACTTCAACCGTTGGGTCCGCTCTCGGACGGCCCGCCGTGGTCTGATTTGGGTGCTGCGCGCGCTGATTATTGTTTCCGTCGTGGTTGGCGCTACCACCACTCCGGGTGCGGCGTGGGCGCTGGGCGATATCGGCGTCGGCACGACGGCATGGCTCAATATCATCGCCATCCTCTTCCTGCAGGTCCCTGCCATCAAGGCACTCAAGGACTACGAAAAGCAGAAGAAGGCCGGCAAGGATCCGCAGTTCGACCCAGAAGCTTTGGGCATTAAGAACGCGGACTTCTGGGTAGAGCGCAAACGAGCACGCGGCGAGGGCAGCGTGTTCAAAGACAAAGACAAGGACTTAGAAGGCGCTGGGGCCTAGCCCATCTTGGCGTAGAAGCTGCCTACCAGCGGTGCAATCACCGGGGTGGGCAGCACCTGGCTGAGGGTATTCATCGCCTTAGACAGCGGGCCGGGCACCACGCGGCGCTGATTGCGGCGCATGGCCTCAATGGTTTCTTGGGAGCACGACTCGTAGGTGGTCCACAAAAAGTCCGGTACCACCTTGTCCACGATCGACTGGTCTTCTTCTGCGATGGTGGCCTCGCGTACGGGGCCGGGGGCGAGCAGGGTGCACGAGACGCCGGAGCCCTTCAGCTCATAGTGCAGGGCCTCCGTAAACGCATTGACGCCCGCCTTGGTGAAAACGTAGGTGGCGTTATTAGGAATCGGGATGTTGCCCGCTGCAGAGCCGACATTGCAAATGGCGCCGCTGCGGCGAGGCAGCATCTGCTCCAAGGCGGCTCGCGTGAGGTGGTGGACGGCAGTACCGTTGAGCTCGAACTGTGTCGTCTCGTACGACCAGTCTTGGTCCATGAAGGGGCCGAAGCTGGCGATGCCGGCGGAGTTGACCAGGATCGACACCTCGCGGGTGGCGATGGTCTCGGCCACGCGGGCGACGTCGTCAGCCACCGCGAGGTCTGCCGGCAGGGCAATGGCCTCGATACTATGGCGCTGTTCGAGCTCGGCGGCGATGGACTCCAGGATCTCGCGGCGGCGGGCCACAAGGATGACGTTATATCCCAGTGCTGCGAAATCCTGCGCCATGGCCTTTCCAATGCCTTGGCTGGCGCCCGTAACGAGGGCGTAGGATGTTCGGGAAGGGGCGGGAAGTGACATGGTTAAGCCTTTCCGGAGTGGGGGCATGGTGAGTCCTAGCGTAAACAAAAAGCCTTGAAGCGGCGAGAAACTCGGCGCCTCAAGGCTTTCGCGCGGTGCCCCCAGCAGGATTCGAACCCGCGACACAAACCCTGTTTACCCAGCATAAACACCATACTTAAGCCCCTGCCCACGACAATCCCACTGCATTCGAAAAACTTTCATCCATCCGGCCAGCCACCACATCCAAGTCCTCCTCCCATAAATCTGCATACGAATCTAACGTCATAGCCGCTGAAGCATGGCCGAGCTGACGCTGCACGATTTTGGGATGCGCACCCGACGAAATCATCAGCCCTGCCGCCACGTGCCTTAAACCGTGCGGGGTGACCCTAGGGAAATTCTCATCCTTCTCCATGCACCGCTTCAGCGCACCATAAAACCACGTATGATTCGACGGCACCCGCAGCGGGGACCCATCCGCCCTGCACCACACCCAAGCATCCTGAGCTTTGCCATCCATTAGCGGCACCAGCATGTCCATCACAAACCTGGGCACAGCCACCACCCGAGACTCATGCGTCTTCGGGGTACCTATCTTCACCTCGTACCCCACGGTTACAGCATTCCTGCGCACAGCAATACGCCGACGCAACACATCCACATCCTGAACCTGCAGTCCGGCCAACTCACCCCACCTAAGACCCACAGTGCCCAACAGCCACACAATAGGCGCATTATCCCCACACTCGTCGGCAAACGCGGCAAGCTGCTCCCAACTGAGATACACCTTCCTGGCCCTCGCCTTCCTAGGGAGGGTGACACCCTTCGCCACGTTGGTTTTCACGAGTCCGTCACGTACTGCCATGTCTAGGATTTGGGATAGCATCGCGTGATTCTTCCTCACGATTGATGCGGACCGGTCCGTGCTCGATAGCCAGTGCTGCACCTCGGATGCCCGCACAGCCCTGATAGGCGTGTCCCCCCAACGTGGTTTTACGTGAATACGCCAGGTCTGCTCAGTTGTCCGCAGGGTGGACGGTTTCAGGTGGGTTTGCATTTCTAGCCAGCGTGCCCCTAATTCCCCGACGGTTACTTTGCCGGCGTTGGGGTTTATCCAGTCACCTTCCCGGATAGTGGTGGCATTCTTATCCGCCCACGCTTGGGCCTCGTTCTTAGTGCGGAATCCTTGTTTTGTGCGGTTCTTACCGTCGGGGGAGCGGTACTGGACGCGCCACGCCCGCCCCTTTGCGGTCTTGTACGGTTTAATGCTTGCCATTATGATTACTCCTTGTTAGCCAGGGCTGAAAGAACGCCCCAGGCGACAACTCCAAACCAACTTGGGTTTGCGATTCCTAACACCGCCCTTGGTGCTGCACTTCCACATGACAAGCACCAGGGGCGGGTTTATTACGTTTTACATGTCTGCGATACCGTTAGCCTCGAAGATTTCACGACGAATTTTGTCATTCTTACGGGCGTAAGCCTTGTTGATAAAGAACGCATCGATGAGCGTCCAGATACCAAGACCGCCGAGGGTGAGGGTCATGCCGATGGCGTATCCGGTGTTACCGAGGTAGTAGCGGTGACCCCCGATGCCGCCGAGGAATAGCCATAGGAGCCACATGACGGTTTGGTTCTTTTTGCGGTCTTCGTACTGCATTTGTGCTCGCTGCAGTACGGCGGGGTCTGGCTGTGCCGGCTGCTGTGGCTGTTGCGGCTCGTTGTTGTAGGGGTTGGTCATGAGAGGTTTCCTTTCAAGAGGAGTTGCGGTTCAAGTTTTACGACTTTGCACGCCGGTTTAGCGGGTGTGGTCAAACGTTTTTAGGCTACTCGATTAGCAGCCATCGATTGCCAGGTTTTGAGGATGTGTTGGGTGACTTCGAGTTCGTCTGCGATGGCGGGGAGGTGGCCGTGGTGCCATACGGCGGCGGACTCAAAATCGGTGGGGTTTATGAGTAGTCGGGCGGCGTATTCGTCGGCGCGGCGCTCCTGGCGCTGGTCGAAGTGACCGTTCCCAGTTGGGGCGTCGCCGTGGGCGGCGTGGCCTAGCTCGTGGGCTAAGACGCTGCGATATTGGCTGATGGATTGGCCGCGCCTTGTGCTGATTATTCGCCTGTGGTGGTCGTACCAGCCGGGGCGCCCGCCGGTGTGGCGCTGTAGCTGCACGCCCATGCTTTCCGCTAGGAGGTGCAGCTCTACCGCGCTAATTGTCATCCACATCATTCCTTTCTGCGTCCTCGTCCGGGCCGCTGTATGCAACCGCGCCTTCTGGCATTGAATCATCAGGCTCGGACACGGGGGCACCTGCACGACGAGCAGCCAGCTCGTCTATCTCATCGGCGCGGGTAGCAGGGTTGAGCCGGCGTGCCAGCTCTATAGCTAGTTCTCCCTCATCGGCTGTGGACACGAGGGCACCGTCGGAGTCGAGGAAATCAAGCACTTCTTGGTAGGGGATATACCCCAGTTCGACTAAGGCGAGGGGGCGGTTGATTCCTAGTACTTCGCAGAGTGTGAGTAGGTCGTCTACTGGAAGCCCCTCGTTGAGACGTTTGTTTGCGGTTTTTCGGGTGACCTGGAGTACGTCTGCGATTCCTTGGTCTGTGATTCGGATGTGCGATGTTTCGCTTAGCCATTGCTTGATTTCCATGTTTTAAACACTAGCACAGTGGGTAAAAAATTACCCAGCGAATGGGTAATTACATGCTCAAATGAGAATAGGCATTCCCCCATTCGTGTAATTACACTTGCTGGTTACTGGTGTGGTGTGTAAATTAAGTTACATACCGACCGAAAGAAAGGAGGGAATGGGAATGTTTCTACTCTCCCTAGATGAAATCGACCGAGTGAAGCGACTTCATCACATCACATCCACGACCGGATTAGCCGAAAAGACAGACCTGAACCGAAAGACCTGGACCACGGCACTAAACACCCGCAGGCCAACAGTTTCAGTACTCGAGGCATTAGCGGCACTCGGAGCCAACCCCTCCAAAGTTCTCGTTGCCGAAGAACTGGCCGCATAAGAAAAGGCCCGGTGCTGGAACACCGAGCCTAAAGCAAAGAAACCTACTAAGGAGCATATCACATGACTGATTCGCTGCATCCAGCGGAGGCCGCATACATGGCCGCGATTAGGGCCGGGACTGACTGGTACTCGGCTGCTGATAAGGCCGTAGCCGAACTGGCCAAGACCCGCAAACCTTTTACCGCTGATGATGTTCGCACCACCTGCGGCATGGAACCAGACAACCCGAACTCTTGGGGCGGACTGTTCCGCTACTGGAAAAGCCGGGGCCTTATCCACCATGTGGGTTTCACCCGGTCACGTGGCAAAGCGCGTAACGCCTCCGTCGTGGGCGTCTGGCGAGGGGCAAACCTCGACGCAGCCTAACTAGCAGACACAGGGGTGCAAGTCCCCTGATAGGCACTAGGGCAAACATGCCCTGAAATTTCGTCAAAGTGACTCAACCCCCAAGGGGTTTAGGTAGGGCGAAAAACGCTGTATAGAGAACTGAATTAGTGAAGAGCGCCGGATGATACGGGCTAGGTGAGCATGTTTCTTAGATTGCCACGACCCTAGCAAGCAGCAATGCAGGAACCTCGCCCTGAGCGGCGGGAGGGAACGAACGGCGCTGACAGAAATAACAGGCCTGAATGGACAAATCACAATTCTTTTACACCTACTACAGGGGCTAAGGAATGTGCTTACAAAAGACTCCGGGGTTCGATTCCCCGGCAGGCCGCCAGGTGGGTGTGACGTTTAACTGCCGTCGTAAGTGAAGGTGTTGGCGCCCGCCACTAGTCACACCTGCACCCACCTCTTAATACATGAAAATAGCCCCGCGTAGTTGCAGCTACGGCGGGGCTTTATCAGCGACAAGAAAGAAAAGGAAGGTACGCCATGGACACTACCACATGGCTGCTGGCCGATGAGGCAGCTGAGTATATGCGGATAGACCGTGAGTCGGTCTACGAGTACCTGCAGCGCAAGGAGTTACGCGGGGTGAAGGTTGGCCGTAGGTGGCGTGTGCGCCGTGATTGGTGCGACGCCTTTTTGATGGGGGAGTCGGTATGAGCTGGCTAAAGAGACTGCTGCGCCGCCGCAAGCCCCGCACCCTGAAATTCACAATCTACTGGAGATAAAAGATGCGTCAGATTACGCACGCCGAGGCGAAAGCCCACATGACTGATATTGAAACCCGCCTGAAAACCATCTACCAACTGGCGCACCTACCGGAGAAAACGCGCCGCCAGATTCTCACCCTTGCTGGTGGTGCTAACAACATTGCCGGCCAAATCGCAGCCCATGAAAGGAAAGTCCGCAATGCACACCCAAACCACAAATAACCGCCCGGAGCGCCGCGAACCAACGCATAAGGAACTTGCTTACTGGCAGGACGTTGCCGCGAAGCGTATCCGTTTCGCTTGGGCCACGGGCATCTTCGGCGCGATGATTGGTTTCCTATTCCACCTCGTGATTTCGGTGCCGCCGGTATGGATGTAAAGACCCGAATTAGGAAAGACCGAGAAGCAGGCCTTTGGAATATTCACGACCAGGACCTCACCTTTCCAGCCACTAGCTGGGGCGAGGCGATGCACTTCGTGAAGGATCTGCGCCGCCATCGTGCCCACGAGCAGGTATTCACCACGCAGCAAATCGTGGTGGAAGAGTATCCGCATTTTGTGCGACTGCTTGGCCCTGCGCTTGCTAAGCAGCGCCTAGCCACGGTCTACGGCGTGAAACGCAAAACGATTGAAGATTACGTCAGGAAGGGGTCGCAATGCTGCTAACACCAGCTAGATACCGAGACGGGTTGTGGTGGGTGAACCTTCCAACCCCTACCTCATTCACGTCACGCAAAGCCGCGAATCAGGCCCTAGACCAGTTCAAAGAAGAGTACGGGTGCCTGCACACGGAATGTAACGAACTCGGAACCGACGATATTGGGCTGGGGTTTGGGTTCCGCTTCTGCGACTTCCATGCGCGGAGAGCGAAGAAGATTCTGAACCGGTCAAACCGGGGGACTGCGATTTTTAGGGGAGCATCTTTTGAAAACATTTAAGCCAGATAATGAGGAAGAGTGGTTTGAGTTCCGACGGCAGCATCTCACCTCGACGGAACTAGCCGGGATTCATCTCAGCAAGACGGCCCGAGCATGGCAGGAGCTACGCCGGCAGAAGGAATCAGGGGAGCGTTGGGGAGGCAACCAGTACACGGAGTGGGGCACCGCCCGCGAACCCATTCTGGCTCCCCTGGCGGTGGAGGTTGACTCACGCCTTGTATATAACGCCGACCCGCAAACCATCATCGTGAATCGCAATAACGATGAAGTATGCGGCACCCCGGACCTATACAGCGAGGACGGGGCGGTCATCGGCGAGATTAAAACCGCCAAGCACCAATTCGCCGGCGGCAAGTTCCATGATTGGTGCCCCGACCGGTATTACCTGCAGGTGCAGGCGAATATGTGGAATGCGGGCGCGGAAGCCTGTGTGTTGTTGGTGGAGTACTACCAGGAGCAGGACGGGGAGTTCACCCCAGACGGCTACGAGTATCAGGTCATTGAATACGACCCCAAGGTCGTTACGGAACTGAGCAACACCACCGGCGAGTGGTTCTATTGGCTCGACGGTCTTTCCCCATGGTGGATGGGTGAGGTCACCAGCCTAGAGGACGCCGACGAGGTAGAGGACCTAGTTGCTGCGATTGGTGCCGGCGAGGATGAGCTGCGTGAGTTGAAGGACCGTATCGACCAGCAGCGCAAACAGCTCCTAGAAAAGCTAGGGGACTCCTACGCGGGTACGCACGCCGGCTACAAGGTGAGTGTCTCCACCACCAAGGACTCTAAGGCGTTTGATTCTAAGGCGTTTAAGACCGCCCACCCGGATTTGTACCGCGAGTTCAATACGAAACCCCGCCGAGGCTCTACCCGCCTGCGATTAACAAAGGTGGTCAACTAATGCCCCTATTTGCCCCAGAATCCACATACCCCACCAAAGAGCAAAAGCAGCGCGCCCTAAACAGGGCACAATGCGAAGCCTTCGACTGGATGACCGACCACGGAGACGCGTTCCCAGAATTGCGTGACCTCTACCAGCAAATCCACGACCAAGTAGACCAGGAGCGCCAGAACCTATGAGCAAGCCCAGCGACATGCCGTATCGGCGCCTAGAGGTGGCCCGCACCGCAACCGACGCCAACTACGCCGCGTTGACCGCGTTCGCAGACCAAGCAATCTACCTCATAAAGCACTTCACCGAGCACGGCCACGACCTAGAAACAGCCCTCACACTCACAGAAATCACCCTCGACCGATTCGACGACGAAAGGAACATCTAGTGAACCAAGAAATTGCAACCAACAGTTTTGAGAACAATCTATCGGTGCAGATGAAGCACGCGGAGATTCTGTCTCAGGCGAACATGATTCCAGACAAGTTCAAAGGCAACCCCGCTAACGTGCTCGTAGCCCAGGAGCTGGCACAGTCCATGGGTGAATCCACATGGGTAACCATGTCGGAGTTGTACTTCGTAGGCAACGTGCCCACCTTCTCCGCTAAGTACATGCGTACCCGTGTCCGCGCCGCGAAGCACATTCTGCGCGAATCCTTCGACCCGGAAACCATGACCGCAACCTGCACCATCATCCGCCACGATGACCCAGACTTTGAGCACACCATCCGCTGGGACAAGGCCAAGGCCGAGGCACACGGCCTGTGGGGTAAGGGCCACTGGAAGAAGAACCCAGAGTTGATGCTGAAGAACCGTGCTGTGTCCGAGTGTGTACGAGAAGCCTGCAACGAGGTCATGGGCGGTGTGGACTACACCCGCGAAGAGGTAGAGAACGGCAACTTCAACACCGGGCCGGTCACCGCTACCGCTACTCGTCAGGATGTAGCTGCGCAGGCTCTTGCCGCCCCGGCACCGAAGAAGAAGCAGGAACCAGAACCGGAGCAGGCGGGGGAGGATGACCAGTTCGTTGAGGACGTAAAAGCCGCCCTCGCTGAACTCACCAGCCCCGAGGCAGTCACCGACTTCATGCAGGAAATCCGCGAAGAAGCAGAGGTTCCCCAAGCCGTCCTCGACCTCGGACGCACCCGCTGGAACGAACTACAGGAGAACTAATGACCAACATCGTCACCCCGCAGGTTCACCTGCTTGCCCACACCAAGATTGATGAGAAAGCAATCAGCGAGTGGATGAGCATTCAGGACGCATCCACGGATGCGGAAACGCTGCTGACTATGGCCGGGCGGAACTGCTATAGGAGCTTTCATCGCCCGAATGAAGCAACCTACAACGACGCGGACTACCTGCGCCGCACACTGTTTGACCGGGGCCATTTCAGTATTGCCGAGCACGCCACCGCAACGTTGTACTTCACCGGTGTGTCCCGTGCTTTCCTTGCCGAGCTAACCCGCCACCGGCATCTCAGCTTCAGCGTGGAATCGCAGCGCTTCATCAACGCCAACGACGCGAATGTAGTCATGCCACCAGCCATGCGTTACCTCGACGAGGAATCGAAAGAGAACTTCCTTTGGCGCGTAGACGAAAGCATCACCGACTACAAGAACGCGCAGACCATCCTCAACCGCCTGCCCAAGAAACAGCGCAACGAGGCAGCCCGCGCACTACTTCCTAACGCCGTGGAAACCCGCATGGTAGTCACCGGGAACCTGCGTTGCTGGAATGAGGTAATCCAACGCCGCACGCAGCCCGACGCGGATGCAGAAATGCAGGAAGTCATGCGACTAGCCAAAGCAAAGCTACACACCGTCTCACCCATCATCTTCCCAACCGAAAAGGACAACAACTAATGATTGACGTAATCACCCTCACCGGCGGACTCCCGCGAGACGCAGAAATACGATTCACCCCACGGGGAGCAGCGGTGGCTAACTTCACCCTCGCCGCGTCAGATGGCCGATACGACCAAGACCAAAACAAATGGGTATCGACCCGCAACCTATACCTGGACGTCACCATCTGGAACGAACAGGGCAATAAACAGAATCCCACCCCATGGGCAGAAATGGCCGCAAACCTGAAAAAGGGCGACCAGGTAGCCGTCACCGGCAAGCTCGTAACCCGCTCGTGGGAAACCAAGGAAGGCGAGAAGCGCAGCAAGACGGAGTTCAACGCCTACCGCTACTACACACTCCCCGCCGCGCCACAACAGCAGCCCAACAATGCGCAGCAGTCGTGGGATAACGCCGCACAGAACGGCCAGACAGCCACCAGCGGCGCATGGTCCCAACCAGCACCAACCGGCCAAGACCAACCTCCATTCTAGGAGCCACTATGCAGCTACTCATCGACCTACTATCCGCCTACGCCTACACCCCAGACGGAGGCGTAGCAGACCCCAACCACCCCATATACGCACTCATCTGGGCACTGAAACTCATCGCCTAGACCCAACCGCCTAACCCCGCCAGCTAGGACCTCCACAGTCCACCTGGCGGGGTTCTTTTCTTTTATATAAGGAACCCGAAAATTGACAACAGAACCGCTTAAAGCACCATTCCCATACTTTGGCGGGAAACGCCGTGTAGCGCCCAAGGTTTGGCAGATACTAGGAGACGTAGGAAACTACGTCGAACCATTTTGTGGCTCCATGGCGGTACTACTAGCCCGCCCACCACACCACAAAGGCATCACTGAAACAGTAAACGACGCCGACGGTTGGCTCATCAACGCCTGGCGGGCCATCCAGCTCGACCCAGAAACCACCTCACTACACGCAGCCGGCCCCGTTTCCGAGGTTGACTACCACGCACAACTCGCCTGGCTCCAATCCCACCGCGATGAGTACATCTCGTGGCTGGAGGGCGACCCTGAGCACTACGACCCCAAGCTGGCGGGCTGGTGGCTGAGAGTGATCGCAGCCGGCGTTGGGGACCCTTTTGGTCCTGGCCCGTGGCATGTAGTAGACGGGCATCTAGTAAAAAGCCAGCGCGGAGAGTCTGGCGTGAACCGGGGTCTTCCACATCTCGGGACCAGTGGGGCGGGTGTGAACCGACAACTAAACCCCACTCCGGACAGCACCAAACAACAAAAAATCCACCACTACCTCAACACCCTATCCCGCCGCATCGAAAACACCCGCATCACATGCGGAGACTGGCGACGAGTACTCACCAACACCCCACTACACGCAGGCAAACCAACCCATCAGGTCGGCGTATTCCTCGACCCGCCCTACGAGGTATCGGGAAACCTCTACGCCGTAACCAACCACAGCAAAACCACCACTATTTCACAAGAGGTCCGCGCCTGGTGCCGCGACGAGGCCCCAGTAGACCAAGGCATCAAAATCATCCTCTGCGGCTACGAAAACGAACACGACGAGCTGCTCCAGCACGGATGGCACAAAACAGTAGGTGCCCACACCGCAGGCGGCTATGTGAAGGACAAAACCCGCGCCGGGAAAACAGAACAGTTGTGGCTGTCCCCCGCATGTGAAGACCCGGATAAGGCCGGCACGCTTTTCTAAGAAAGGAACCCCAAATTGCTTTATTACTCATTAGATAGGGATGCGTATCAGCCTCGGTTTGCTTATGAGGGGGACGCCGGCATGGACCTCGCCCTATCCCACGACCTGACAGTGCCAGTAGGAGCGCACCGTATGGGCGATACCGGCGTGCATGTAGCTATCCCCGAAGGGCATGTGGGCATGGTGTTTGTGCGCAGCTCCACCGGGATTAAGAATCACCTGGTGCTCAGTAACGGCACCGGCATTATCGACCAGGGTTTTCGCGGCGCAATCAAAATCAGCCTGCATAACACCGGCGACACCAAACAGCACATCCCGGCCGGAGCCTACATCGCCCAGTTGGTCACCATCCCCATCGCCCCCAACGACATCGCCGAAGCCCGCGAACTCCCACCCAGCGAACGCGGAGAAAAAGGAATCGGAAGCAGCAACAAATGAACCCCTACTACCAAGACGACTACATCACCCTCTACCACGCAGACTGCCTACAACACTTGGATGTTCTCGACCAGGCAGATGTGCTAGTTACCGACCCGCCATACGGAAGTGAAGTACTGAGCAATGGGTATGGGAGAACTTTTAAGAAGATTCGCAACGATTCTACAACCGAATATCGGGATAAAATCCTAGAGCAATTTGAGGGAAAGCCAGCACTGGTATTTGGCTCCCCAAGACTCCCAGAACCACCCGGCAACTGGGACCACCGACTCGTTTGGGACAAACGCCAACCTGGATTAGGTGACGGGGCTTGGCGCTATCAGCACGAATCAATTTTTGTCCGTGGGAAAGGCTGGCACAAGGCGAGCAATAAAAACTTCTCGATAATGCAGTTCTCCTACGAAAACAGTCAACAAGAGAAGAAAGCCCACGTGCATGCCAAGCCAGTCCGACTGATGGAATCGCTAATTAGTAGTGCGCCAGAAGGGCTAATCATCGACCCGTTTGCTGGCAGTGGTTCCACGCTACGCGCCGCGAAGAATCTAGGGCGTAAGTGTATTGGATTTGAGATTGAGGAAAAGTACTGCGAAATCATCGCCCAGCGCTGCGCCCAAGAAACACTAGGAATCTTCTAAATGCCCACCCATAAGCAGCGCCAGGACATGCGCGCCTATTTGGAATCCCAAGACTTGTACTGCGCACAACCAGACTTCCTCGACGCACTAATCCAGTTGTTCCAAAGCATAGAGAAAGGAGGAGAAGAAGATGAGCACTGACGAGTTCAACAAGAACCTCATGGCCCAAGCCGCATACCGACTAGAAAAAGCAGCAGCCCTATCCAGAAACGCGGACAACCTCTACAAGATTCGGGAAATCCACAAGCACATTCACCGCGCCCAAACATACCTATGGGTGCTTGAAGATTCCCAAAAACTCAATGACCACTAGGAGGGTTAAGCCATGCCATGGTTCAAAGTAGACGATGGTTTCTACGACCACCCAAAAATAGAGAATCTTCCAATGGCGGCTCGTGGTCTTTGGCTAACCTGTGGTGTCTGGTGCGCAAAACATCTCACCGATGGCGTGATTTCAGCTAAGCGTGTCCGCGCCCTCGGCGGCACCCCGGCGCAGATTAAAGCGCTAATTAAGAACGGGTTGTGGTCTGAATGCAAGGGCGATTCTGGTGCTAAATGCTATGCATTCCATGATTGGTTTGACATGCAACCCTCGCGTGAACAGGTCTACGAAAAACGCGAAATCGAACGACAAAAGAAGCGCAAACAGAGAACTAATCAAACAAGCGATAATGCTACAACCAGCAGGTTTACCGAAATGTCCCCAAGGGACACGGAGGGGGACACCCCAAGGGACGACCCAGGGGACTCCCCAGGCCTGTCCCTCGACCCCGACCCGACCCGACCCGACCCGTCCCAAAAGAGGGTTACTGTAAGCCAGCCAAGTAACGGTGATCTAAGGGCAGGGGAGAAGGCTGGCGCACTTTCCCTCAACGAGCTTGCAGACGCTACGCGCCGCGCTCACCAAGCCGGAATCAGCGACACCGCCATCAAAGCCGGAACCCAAGAATTTGAGCGCCGACCACACCCCAAAGGCCCCGGCCTACTACGCACACTCATCAACGACGCAGCGGAAGCAGAGAGAACAAACCGCCAAGCCGAGGAAGCCACACAAGCCCGCCGCCAAGCTATCGATGCTTGCCCCCTGTGTGACGACAACGGCATGTACTACGCCAACGGCACCGCCCAACGCTGCGACCACAAACCACCAAGAAAGCAACCACCATTTTGAGCAACACCATCACATTCCGCGTAGACGGTATCCCCGCCACCCAAGGCTCAAAGAAACACGTCGGACGAGGCGTCATGGTTGAGATGAACAAGAAACTCCCCGCATGGAGAAAAGCAATCATCAACACCGGACGCACAGTAGCCCCAAAACAGCCCCTAGATTGCCCCGTAAGCGTCGAAACCACCATCTGGGTGCCACGGCCTAAGAAACCCCGATTCAACGTCCCAGCAACCCCAGGAGACCTCGATAAGTACCTAAGAGCAATCGGCGACGGAATCGAACAAGCCGGCATCCTCAAAAACGACGCCCGCATCACCCACTGGACAGCCACCAAACACTACGCCAACAACGACACCCCACCCGGTGCCGACATCACCATCACATGGAAGGAAACCCAATGATCTACCCCTGGCCCTATGACGACACGAACGAACCCAACCCAGACGAGCTAGAAGAACTCGAAGACGACTCCTGGCAAGACCGCGCCTACGACCTCTGGGCAGACAAATAAACACCAACCACAAGGAGCAACAATGACCTTGCGCGAAAAATTCTCACAGTGGTGGGAAGAGCAAGAATTTGACCTCATCGTCCTGGAGACGCTTTCCACACTAGGTTTCGTCGCCGCCATCTTCGCATTCATAGCAATCGGCGTTAACTCACTCGCGGGGTGCGTGCAGTGACTAACAACCCCAACTAGAACCGTCTCAACCAACCACAAGGAGCAACAATGACTGATACACCGCGCCCCATCAACATCACCCAATCCAAAGGAATCTGGCGTGAACACGAAATCGACATAGTTCTCGAAGTCAGCCCAGGAATGA
This sequence comes from Corynebacterium sp. MSK158, assembly GCF_030229085.1. Taxonomy (NCBI): domain Bacteria; kingdom Bacillati; phylum Actinomycetota; class Actinomycetes; order Mycobacteriales; family Corynebacteriaceae; genus Corynebacterium; species Corynebacterium sp. MSK158. The sequence continues at coordinate 56,763 of NZ_JASPHJ010000006.1, read as the reverse complement.
CCACCGTACTGAATGTCAGCCGCGAAGAAGCAGCAGCGCTCCGCGACAAGCTCAACCAATACCTAGGAGAAACCAATGACTAACCTCACCACCACCAACCTGAAATGCCTGCTAGAGAAAGCCACCGCAGCCCCGTGGACAGTAGAAGACGACGGTTACGACATCATCATCGGCAACGCCGAAGGACACCGCATGGGGTGGGGAGACCAGGTGCGCTTCAAGTTTGAGGCCGGAGACAAGAAGCACGACCCACAACTCGCGGCCCTCGCCCCGGAACTCGCACAGGAAGTAATCAACCTACGCGACGCGCTCGGATACCTCGTAGAAGAAACACGGCTCGCCGCCGAAAACAGCGACGATGTAGTAGTCCAAAAGCGAGTAGCCGATGCCATAAAAACCACCGTCGCAAAAATCCAAGGAGAAACCAATGAGTAAGCAAAACCAGGCGGCAAAAGCAATCAAATTTGCGGCCGCACGCGGCTACACCCCAGAACAGATCGCCACACTGCTAAACGAATTTAACCTACTCGCACCAGACCTACCCGAGCCGTCCGCTGGTTCAGATGGAGCGCTGCTATGGCACAACGAGACTGTCTGGATAGAAGACGACGAGGTTGCCGTCTACACCGACATACCTGAATCCTTTGGCTGGATGACCCCCAAAGAGGCTCGCACCCTCGCCCACGCTCTACTCGCAGCAGCAAACCACGCGGAGGAAGAATGACACTCACGACCCCGAACCACGCCACCCCGCAGGACACCATCGACGCCATCAACTGGAATACGATTGGCGACCAGGTAGACAAAGACGTGTGGGACAGGCTCACCAGTAACTTCTGGCTTCCAGAAAAGGTGCCCGTATCGAACGACATTCCCACATGGAAACTCATGGACGACGCAGAGCACTGGGCCACCATGCAGGTATTCACAGGCCTAACCATGCTCGACACCATGCAAGGAACCGTAGGCGCACTAAGCCTCATGCCAGACGCTACAACCCCACACGAGGAAGCCGTCTACACCAACATTGCTTTCATGGAATCCGTACACGCCAAGTCCTACTCCAACATCTTTATGACGCTGGCGGACACCTCAACCATCAACAAAGCGTTTAACTGGGGCCGCCAAAACAAACACCTACAGTACAAGGCGCACCGCGTACTGGACTTCTACAAGCGCGGCAACGCCAACATGCGCAAAGCCGCATCCACACTGTTGGAATCCTTCTTGTTCTACAGTGGCTTCTACCTACCACTACGCATGGCGGCACACTCTAAGCTCACCAACACCGCCGACATCATCCGCCTCATCATCAGAGACGAGGCAGTACACGGCTACTACATCGGCTACAAGTACCAACAAGCCGTAAAACACCTACCAGAAGAACAACAGGCAGAACTACAAGGCGAAGTAGTAGACCTCCTCCTAGACCTCATGGACAACGAGGAACACTACACACGCGAACTCTACGACCCCCTCAGCTGGACAGAAGACGTACTCGCATTCCTCCGCTACAACGCCAACAAGGCACTCAACAACCTCGGATACGACGGCATCTACCCGAAAGACATGTGCCAGTTCAACCCCGCCGTTATGACCTCACTCAACCCAGGCGCAGACGAGAACCACGACTTCTTCTCCGGCTCCGGCTCCTCATACGTAATCGGCACCGCCGAGGACACCACCGACGACGACTGGGCATGGTAGCCATGGACGCCATCAACCCAACCCACTACCAAGGCTTCAGCAACGGGGCACAACCCATCGACATTGCCGAACACATCGGCTTCAACCTCGGCAACACCGTCAAGTACTGCGCCCGAGCAGGCCGCAAAGACAACCGCCTACAAGACCTCCACAAAGCCCTCTACTACCTACAAAGGGAAATCCAACGCGAAGAAAGCAAACAACAATGAGTAACCAAGACCAGGCCGCAGAAGTTATCCGCACATGGCAGCAGCGGCACAAAAATGTGATGGATGATAACCCCGACTGGGCAGCGCAAAACCTCGCAAACGACCTACAAGACGCCAACATCATCGCCCCGGACACGCCCCAACCGTTCTTTGAACGAGGAGTCGGCCCCAACTGGGAGATACCCATCAACGACCAGGGCGGCGGTGTAGCCACAGTTCGCTGTCTAATCGGCGAGGTGTTCATCGAACGGCACGGCCACGGGTTCATCACCAACCCCGCCGAAGCCAAACAACTCGCAGCCGCCATACTCGCAGCCGCAAACCACCAGGAGGAAGAATGAGCCCCACTCCCCACGCCCACTAGCCCACACACCACCAGGCCCCGCACACCGCGGGGTCTTTTCGTATAGGAGCACACCGTGACCAACGAGTTTGAACTCCGCGACACCGCCCGCGAACTAAAAGCTCACTACCTTCAACTACACGCCCTCAAACACACCACCCCCAACCCACCCGAGGTCAAGACCCGCAACGTTGTTAAAGGCTTGGGGCCGAAGTCGCCCGGCAACTGGCTATGGGTAAACCGCTACGTAGAGATGGAGCAAAACCTTCGGGAACTCGCCCTCAACGCATTCGGCATCGACGGCATCAACATCCGCCTACACGACGGAGACCTAGCAGCCCCCCGCCTATGCCACCTCATCGCCTACCACGCACAACCACTCACAGAACTCCCATGGGCGGCAGACCTCATGCAGGAGTTAGAAGACCAGGCGAGGACAATTAACCGCTGGGTCAACCCACCGGAAGTGCAAGCACTAGCCAACCAACCAGAACCCCGCCACGGAGCAGAACACATCGCCAAACAACTCCGAGCACGCGGCATCCCCACCACCGCAGACACCATTCGAGGCTGGGCACGACGAGGCCACATCACCCGCACCACCATGCCTAACAGACGAGCAGGCTACCTACTCACTGAAGCCCTCAACCACGCGAAAAAGGAAACGAAATGACACGAGTATCACAACACTCTCACGCAATGAAAAAATGGGAAAACAACCTAATCCGGCAGGGGGCACCACGAGACAACAGCTACGCCCTCATCCTCATGCCGAAACCTTGCACCATCGAAGAAAGCAAAAAGGTTGTAGACCTAATCCGGTACACTTTTCCCGGCGCGTCAATCGACGCGAAAGTCAAACAAGGAAGTGACGAACTGCGATATATCAAAGTCAAAAACGGAGACAGGTACACGCGTCTCCACCCAGGTAAGGTTGCCGTAATCAACCCGTCTAGCAATACATTAATTGAAATGTACCCATCAGACGCTGACACCCTATTCAAGGTCGAAAAACCTTAGATTCAAGGAAGCCAAATAATGGGCAGCTAAAGAATGCACGCGCCCACAAATTGTGTATAATGACCCCAGCGATACTTTTAACCCTCAACACACGTTGGGGGTTTTTGTCGTTTTACTAGCCTTGTAGCCACCTCATCCTGTAACTGTCAATCACGCATTGAAACGTTAGAGCAACCCTGAGCAACACCGAGGCGCAGGCCGCTGGCTCACGACCAGAACAAGGCACAAACAAACCCGGAGGTGACCATGGCTCTCATCATCGTCACCGGGGCACCCGCCGCTGGGAAATCCACATGGGTGCGCACCGTCGCCAAACCAGGTGACATTAGGTTCGACGGAGACCATCTCACCAACACCCTCACCGGCAAGACCGCCGGTAGACACAATCACGATAAACAAGAAAAGAAAATTAGCCATGCTGCTCGTGAGGCTGGCATCCGCGAAGCACTCAAAGCCTCCCGCACCCGCGACGTGTACATCATCCACTCCAACCTCAGTATGCAAACCCTGCGTCCATACCGCGCCTACAGTCCGCGCATCGTCATCATCGACCCAGGCAAAGAAATCACCCTGGAGCGCTGCACCAAAGAACGCCCCTTCTACCGCAAGAAACAAGTAGAAGACTGGTACGCCAACCGGCACAAGTGGCCACGCAACGCTGAGATAATTACTGACTTCAAGCCAGCCGAAGGTACAGAGGAAACTCCCGCCAAGGAGGGTAAGGCCACGCTCCACGTGGTTACCGGCCCGCCCGCTGCTGGCAAGACCACCTACGTCGCCGAGCACGCCAAACCTGGTGATGTTCGTATTGACCTTGACCACCTTGCCAGCACACTCGCAGGCGTTGATGTCGATAATCACGAGCACGAGGCGCACATCCTCACCGTGGCGAAAGCAGCACGGCAAGCAGCCATCGACACTGCCATGAAACAAGAATGCACAGTCTGGCTCATCCACACCAAGCCCACACCCAAGCAGCTAGATGAATACCAAGCCCTGGGCGCGGTCATTAACGAAATTGACCCAGGCAAAGACATTGTAATGAAACGCTGCAAGTCCGAGCGGCCCAAAGGGGCACTGTTCGCTGCTGCTAAGTGGTACGACAACAAACCCAAGGATATGAAGAGCACGCATGAGCGCGGCTATGGCCACCAGCACCAAAAGCAACGACGTAAGCTTATGGCACAGCTTAAAGACGGCACACCATGCCCAGAATGCGGCAAACCAATGTACAAAACCGCGGGGAAGAACTTCGACGGAGCAGCACTCGAAGCCGACCACGGGCCAGGCAGCGCACTCAAATACGCCCAGGACAAACAAGCAACGAAGGCGACACGCCTGCTGCACCGCACCTGCAACCGCTCCGGCGGCGCGTGGGACCGGCCGCACACCACCCACACGGGGGTAAAACTTGACAAACCTGAAGGCAGCGGATTCATCTGGGCGTGAAAAAATAAAACAATGGGTGCCGCCAACAATCTTAGGAGGGTACGTCCCCTGACTCCCCCTTCCCGGCCATCGAGTCAGCCCGTCTCTCTCCCCGTTCAGATTCGTGATTTTTGGGGCCTGTATGGCCCTCTGACGGCCTTTTAGGAGGTGGCCTAACCTATGACCCTTGACGAGTTAGAGGCGGGCTTAGCGGACGGTAGAGAGTTAAACGAGTTTGATGCCCGTGCGGTCGCGATTGTGGCGCAGTTGATTGGTCGTGTTCGTGAAGCTCGCGCAATTATTGCCGATGAGGGGCCTGTTGCGGCTAAGGAATCAGGGGAGCCTATTGAGCATCCGGCTGTGAAGGTTGAGCGTATGGCCTCGGCGGAGATTCGTGGCTGGATTAAGGAGCGCCCGGACTTGTTTGGTCAGCGTTCGCATGCTTCGAAGGAGGATTCTGGCGCTAAGGGTGACAAGTTCGGCGGTTTCAAGCTGGTGAAGTAGATGTTGGAGGTGTCTGATGGGTAAGCCTGATTGGTTGATTGGGTGTCAGACGCCGACTCACCAGAACGTTCCTGCTGGTGACCGTGAGTTTGCTGATAAGGCTTGCGAGTTTGTCCGCTGGGCTGGTCTTGACTTGTATCCGTGGCAGGAGGACCTGTTGCGGGACACCTTACTTCAGAACGAAGAAGGAATGTGGTCGTCGCGTGAAGTGGTTACTGCACTAGCTCGCCAGAACGGTAAGGGAACTTACCTTGTTGCGCTGGAGTTGGTGGCTATTTACCTGTGTGGTGCGGAGCGTATCATGCACTCGGCTCACTTCTTGGATACCGCCATGGATGCTAGGGATCGCCTGTGGGATGTTATTGAGGCTAACCCTGCTCTTATGGAGTGGTGGGAGGATGAGTATCCGGGGGAGTTCCCGAAGCCGGTGCTTGGTAATGGCAAGGATGCTATTAAGTTCCCGAATAAGGCGAAGATTTATTACCGCACTCGCACTAAGAAAACCGGTCGTGGTTTGTCGTTTGACTGGTTGATTTTTGATGAGTGTTTTGACCTCCCTAATGAGGTTTATGCGGCGATGAATAACACGACGAAGGCGCGGCCTAATGCACAGAAGGTGTTTATTTCGTCGCCGGTGAACATTCGTGAGCATTTCCATGGCGCGATTTTCTCTGCGAAGCGTTGGGCGGCGTTGGACGGTGCAGACGGCATGCTTTTTAAGGAGTGGTGTCGTGAGTTGGATGATGACCCGTTCGATGAGGCGACGTGGATTAAGGCTAATCCGTCGTTGGTGAATGAGCCGCGGCCTGGTGTGCAGTTGGATGAGGTTCGTTCTGAGGCTGCGTCGGCTCGAGGCTCGGAGGCACTTCTGGAGCCTTTCCTGGTGGAGACACTGGGGCAGGGTGAGTGGGTGCCTCGAGATGGTGACGTGGTTGATGATTTTGTCCCTGTCATTGATTTTGAGGCGTGGTCTGCGAAGTCTGCGTTGATGCCGTCTGCGCTGGGCGAGTCGTGTTTGGCTGTGGATGTAACGCCTGATGGTGAGTCTGTTGGGATGGTGTCTGCGGCGCAGTGGGGTGACAAGGTTTATTTGTCTTTGGCCCCGTATGAGGAGTTTGACCGTGCTCTGGTTGTGGAGAAGGTTGCTTCGACTGTGGAGTTGAATGACCCGTCCGCGGTGGTATTAGACCCGTCTGGGCAGTGCTCCACACTGGTTGAGCCTTTGCGCGGTATTGGCGTGGCACCGGAAACGCTAAGCGGTGCGCAGGTGTCGAAGGCGTATGAGTTGTTTCTTCGCATGTGGGCGGAGAAGCGTATTGCGCATGATGGTTCGCAGCGTTGGCTGGATGCGCTTGGGGTTGCTGAGGAGCGTTCTAAGAATGGGCGTTATCGCAGTCTTGACCGTTATTCCGGTGATGTGACCGTGCTGGTTGCCGCATCTTTGGCGGTGTGGGGGTTGCAAGAATTCGGCGTTGGGGATGTCGAGGTTGATGTTAAGCGGACTCGGCGTCACGTGAGTGCGGCGCGTGGTGTTAAGCGTGGGCGTCGTGTTGCTGAGATGAGTTTCTAAGGAGGTGGCCGGCATGTCTGGTTTGAATGTTCGTGAGGTTGGCCATGCGCGGGCCACCCGTAATTATGCTTTGGCTGAGGATAATTGGGAGCTTCAGTTCCCGCACTCGGCTCGTGTGTTTGCGAAGATGGGGCGTGAGGATGCGCAGGTTACGTCGGTGCTTCGTGCGGTGACGTTGCCGATTCGTCGTGCTACGTGGTTTGTGGACCCGAATGGCGCTCCCGATGAGATTGTCGCCGCGGTGTGCGAGGACCTGCGTCTGCGTGCTAAGGGTGAGGACCCTAATAAGCCGTTCGCGCCTCGTACTGGCCGGGTGTCGTGGGAGAAGCACCTGGAGCAGGCCCTGAAGGCTTTGCAGTTTGGGCACATGTTCTTTGAGCAGGTGTATGAGCCTGGCTTGGATGGGCGTGAGCATTTGGTGAAGCTGGCCCCTAGGTGGCCGGGCACGATTGACCAAATCAATGTGGATGATGATGGTGGTTTGGCGTCGATTCGGCAGACCCCGCTGGCTTCGCGTTCCCGCGTAGATGATGCACGCACTATTCCTGTTGACAGGCTTGTGGCTTACGTCTTTGACGATGAAGGTTCGCAGTGGACTGGTAAGTCCGTACTGCGGGCGGCGTATAAGCATTGGAAGTTGCGGGATTCGCTGTTGCGTCTGGAGGTAAACACCTTGGACCGTAATGGTATGGGTGTGCCTGTTTATACGGGTTCGGATGTGGCTGCTGACCCGGATAAGGACCTTGAGGATGGTCAGTCCATTGTTGAGGGTTTTCGTTCTGGTGTGCATTCTGGCGCGTCGATTCCAACGGGTGCGAAGCTGCAGTTGTTGGGCACGTCGGGGCAGCTTGTTAGTCCTCGTGAGGCGATTAATTACCACGATTCGATGATTGCTAAGAGCGTGTTGGCACACTTCTTGAACCTTGAGGGTAAGGGTGGCTCGTATGCTCTTGCTGAAACCCAATCGGACCTGTTTATCCAGTCCCTACAAACCACAGCGGAATGGTTAGCAGACATTGCCACCCAGCACGTGGTGGAGGACCTAGTTCGTGTGGCATTCCCAGAACACACTGGCCTGGTGCCGAGGGTGACGTTCGACCCGATTGCTTCCAAGAAGGAAATCAGCGCCGCGGACCTTGCCGGGCTGAAGAATGCCGGCCTGATTCTAGGCGACAAGGACCTGGAGGAGGACCTGCGCCGCCGGTACACGCTGCCACCAAAGCAGAAGCTGACCGACGCGCTGGAGTCCAAGAAGCAGCGTCAACGCCTTGAGGAAGAAATGGGTGTCACGCTGAGTGCTCAGGATGAGATACCTACTGACGTTAAACCCGTTGAAGAACCTAGGGAGTGAATCCGTTGAACGAGATTCTTTTGTATGGGCCGATTGGTCCGGATTTTTGGGAGCCTGAGAACGCTATTACGGCGAAGTCGGTGATGTCGCAACTCTCCGAAATCTCCGGTGATGTCACGGTGCGTATTTCGTCCGGTGGTGGTGACGTCTACGAAGGCATCGACATTATGACGGCTTTAAAGAACCATGACGGCAAGGTCACTGTGATTGTGGAATCACTGGCGGCGTCTGCCGCGTCGTTCATTGCGGTTGGTGGTGCTGACCGTGTCTTGATGCGCCCGTCTTCGGAGATGATGGTGCATCGTGCGTGGAGCCTTGTTGAGGGCAACGCGGATGATGCGCGTAAGGCGTTGGGGGACTTGGAACGCCAGGACAACAAACTCGCTGCGATTTATGCCGGTAAGGCTGGTGGTGAGATTCAGGACTGGCTAGACGCGATGAGTGCGGAAACCTGGTACACCGCCGAGGAGGCGGTAGCTGCTGGCCTGGCAGATGGAGTCATTACGGAGAAGTCCGAGGCTCCGACGCCGTCTGCGTCGTTAGCGAAGCGGCGTTTCAAGTTTGCTAACCGGGCTGCGGCTCCGCCGCCGCCTGTCACCCGGTCGGAATCGGGGGACAATTCAACTAAGCCCAGTGATGGGCAGGAAGGAGATGCGATGAGCATCAAGAATCTAGCCCAGGAATTGGGCGTTGAGCCGGATGTGCTTCGTGAGAAGCTGTCCGGCTTTTTTAATGAGGAGGTCACTGTGACTGCCACCGTTGACCTGACCTACCCGGAGAACAACACTGTTGTCCCAACTGGTGAAGTTCAGGTCGCTCCGAATGAGGACGTGCCCGCTGGTGTCACGTTCGAGCTGGCCGGCACTCCGGACGGTTGGACTGGTGAGATTGCCGAGGACACTGGCGTACTCAAGGTGACCGCGCCGACCAATGTTGAACCAGACACTGAGGTTCAGTTCACTGTTGCTGTCAACGGTGGTTCTGGCGAGCCGGTAGAGCTGACCGTACCTGTCACGGTGAAGGCCGCGGCTAACACCGAGGAAGAAACCACCCAGGAGACCGCCCCGGAAACTTCCGCACCAGCGGAGGACACCATCACCCTGGACGCTGAAACCTACGCTGAGCTGAAGGCCGCGGCACAGCACGGCTGGAAAGCCATGGAACAGCAAAAGGAAGCAAGCCTCGTCGCTGAGGTGGACGGCTGGATTAAGGAAGGCCGCATCTCCGCCGCACGCCGCACTAAGGCCATCGCGGCAATGAAGCGCGACCCTGAAGCCGCTCGCGACATCTACGGCTCCAACCCTGCCGGCACCATCCCGCGTGCGGAGATTGGCTACGGCAAGGACGCGGAGCCAGATGAGGGGAAGACCGTCCGAGATAAGGCCGACAAGGTTGGCTTCCTGACCCGCAAGAACTTTCACTAAGGAGAAGAAGTAATGTCGAATCCGACTTTCCGTTCCGGCCCGATTAGCTACAAGGCCGAAGAAGATGTCACTAAGTTCCGCCTCGTGCAGGTAGGCGAGAATGGCGTTAAGCACGCTGCGGCTGCTGGCCCCGTATTTGGTGCCGTAACCGAGAATGCCACTGCCCCTAAGGATAAGCAGGCGGAAAACACCCTAGCGCTGGGCGCGCCGGGCATCGTCGCCGTTCACATCGGCCCGGCTACCGTGCCGCTCGAGGTTGATGGTGACGCCGCTGAGATTAAGCAGGGCACCCCTGTTTATGCCGCCGCTGATGGCAAGGTATCCACCTCTGGTTCCCTGCTCGTTGGTGTTGCCGCCCGTAATGGTGACGGCAAGACCGTGCGCGCCACCCTCGTGACCCCTGTTGTTGCTCCGGCATCTGCGGGCTAACCCAACTTTTCTGAAAAGGAGAAATAAGAATGAGTGAGCTTATTACTAGCGCCTATGATGGCCCGAAGCTGACCGTGTCCGAGATGATGGAGGACCCGACCTTCATCCCTCAGCGTGTTGTAGATGGCCTGCAGGGCCAGTTCCTGGAGGACCTGTTCTTCCGCCAGGCTGAGGCTAATAAGGGCGTTGTGGCTTTCCGTGAGGCCGCTGCTGAGTATCTTGCAGACGATGCTGAGGAAATCGCCGAGTTTGGTGAGATTCCTGTTTCCGCCCCGGAGCTTGGCCCGCTGCGCGCTGCCTACGGCATTAAGTCCGGTGAGGCTATCCGCATTTCCTACGAGATGCGCAACGAGAACAAGGTTGACCAGGTTAACCGCCATATTCAGGCTCTGGAAAAGACCGTCATCCGCCATGGCATTAACGCTGTGCTGGGTGTGTTTGAGTCCGCTAAGGTGCCTGAACTGCAGGCGTCCGCACCGTGGACCGGTGGCGACCCCGTCAAGGATGTTTTCGACGCTGTGGAGCTGGTCCAGTCCGCCCATGAGGGTGATGACCTGAACCGCCAGTTCGACTATGAGCCGAACACCATCCTGCTGCACCCGGCTTCTTACACGAAGCTGATTCGTAATGAGCAGATGCAGAAGTACTACATTGGTGCCGCTGCTCTGGATAATCCAATCTTCTTGAACCAGAATGGTGATTCCATCTTTGGTGGCCTGCGTGACACTGAGCTGTTCGGCACTCTGCGTGTGGCTACTTCCCGTCTGATTGAGCCGGGTAATGCCTACGTGTTCGAGGCTCAGGGTGTGGGCTTCAAGTCCGACACCATGCCGCTGACCGCAACCCCGCTGTACTCTGAGGGTGGTCAGTCTGAGCTTGGTGGACCTACCATGTCCTGGCGCTCTGACCTGGTGCGTAAGCGTGCTATTGCGGTGGATAATCCGAAGGCTGTCGTTAAGCTGACCGGTATCGCCTAATGGTTAAGGTCACGTTAGCGAAGCATTGGAGTCCGGAGGATAAGTTGTATTCTCCGGGCGCTGTCGTTGAGGTGGATGATGAAACGGCTCGGTGGTTGGACAGCTGCGGTGCTGTTTCTCATGCGCCTGATAAGGCTGAAAAGAAGCCAGCTAAACGTAAACCAGTAGAGAAGCCCGCTGTAGAGGACAAGCCCGCGGGCAAACCCGCTAAGGGTGATGTTTCTCGCCCAGCTAAGGCCGCATCTCTTGATGAGTGGCGGAAATATGCTGAGGCGCAGGGCATCGTGACTAAGGGCTTGTCGAAGAAAGATATTATCGCCGCTACTCAGTAGCAGTTAGGGAGGTTAGCCGTGCTTGATATCGACGTAGAGTATGTGGCTGACCGCCTACCTCGTGAGCTGACCGAAGCGGAGAAGCAGCGCCTCGAGGTTCTCATTGATGATTCAGTGGAACTGATTGAGGTGGCGTTTCTTCGCGCCGGGCGTGACTTCCACGCGGAGCTGGAAACAGTCCCATGGTTGGAGGCTGCGGCGCGGCGTGTGGTGCTCGAGATGGTGTCTGCTGCGACTTTGGTGGGCACTAATACTGGCATGCGGTCTATTTCGTCTACTACGGGTCCACAGTCGGATTCGGTGACGTTCTCTGATGTGGATTCCGTCTCTTGGGGCGGTGTTCGACTCACAGACGAACTACTGAAACTTCTTGGCCTGTGGCATCGCGGTGCCCGTGGCAGGTTTCCTCGACCGCGGCGTTGGCCGGAGAGGTGGTCACCATGATTCGCCCAGACCAAGCCGGTGAGCCTATTACGGTTAAGGGCGGCATGGTGGGTCGTGACCATCGTGGCCGGCCCCAGTATGCGCCGGGCCGTGTGATTGAGCACTGTGTAGTATCCCCCGCGGGTGACCAGGTCGTTAAAGGCGACGGGTTTACTCATGGGGATATTACGAAGCTGCAGGTGCTAGCCCCGCCTGGGACGGTGGTGGCCGATGGGGATACGGTCACCATTCGTGGTGAGGATTACACGGTGCAGCAGCGTCGGTCGTTTGATTACTCGGTAGGTCGACGGCCCGTAGTTAGTTGGCATCAGCCGAAGGTTGTGTTCATCGTGGAGCGTGGGGAGGTGAGTGACGGTGTCGCTTAACTACCATGAGCTTTTCGCACAGATGGCGAAGCAGCCGCAGGTGCAGGAAGCGGCCCGCAAAAAGGCGGAGCAGGTGAAGAAGTACATTGAACTTCGCTGGCCTGATGTTAATGACCTTTCCTCCCGCGATAAAGCCTTCCTCGGCGAAGGCGGTGACGTTGTGAAGGTCACCCACGCTACTCGTGGCACGAACCGCCCTACGCATGTGGTGACGGTGCGTCACCCTGGCGCTGTTGCTAAGCAGGCCAAGGACGGTTTTCTCACTAAGGCGGTGAAGGATGCTTCCTGATTTTGGGGTAACGCCTGACCCGCCCGCCCTGGTACACAAGCACGTACTGCGGCTTATCCCGGAGGCGGACCATGACATGGTTCATCTTCACTTCTTGCCGGATGGTTACAACTGTCACCAGGATGGTTTAGCCATTGTGGTCAGTAGTGACGTGCAAGAAGTTGATGATTCCGCCCACTCGCGTGACCTCGTGAAGGTCAGCGTGTACGGGCCGGACCACATGATGGTTCGTCGCTATGGGAGGAGTCTTTACACGGCTTTGACCCAGGGAATTACCGGCGTTGGTCTTGGTGTGTCGCGGTCTGACTCGAAATTCTTTGGGTCCGGGCCGTCGTATCAGCCAACTGGGTTTGTGTCGACGATGAGTTTGTCGGTCGGTATCGGCAAGCTTTTCTTCCAGTCGCCGGCGCGAACAAATTAATCCGCACATTTTCCTTTTGCCACCTCGAAGGTCGGGGTGGTTATTTTTATGTCCTTTGAAAGGGGATAACAATGGCTCAGAATCGTAGCGTTGGCCTTGACCTGCGCGTCCTGGAGGACCGTGAGGTACTGGTCAACTTCTCTGATGACCCGATTATTGATAAGAAGACCGGTGCGTTTGTCGGCGAGTGGGAATCCCTCGGCCTTGAGCCGACCGATTCTCAGCATGGTCACACTCGTGAGGTTTCCTCCAACACCACCAACCTGACCGGTGGCCAGTCCTCCACCTCCTACACCGCTGGTGCTATTACCGCCGCTGTGGATGGTATCGCTGGCTCCCCGGTTATGCGCTACATCGAGAACCCGGGCGCTGTGGTTCAGGACGGCACCACCTACGGCAAGCACTCTGACCAGGTTGCTAAGGGCTATGTGGCGTTTGTTCACAAGTTCACCTCCGGCTTGGTTCGTATTTGGGTGTCCCGTGAGAAGGCTGACCTGGTGGTTAACGAGCGTGTTACCGCTAAAGACCCGCAGGCCCGCCCGGTTCAGATTACGTTCAACAATGGTGACGATGAGCGCTACTACGAGGAGCGCTTCTACATCGTCGGAGAGGATGGCTCTGTGGTCCGCGTTGAAGAGAAGGTCTTTAAGGATGTTGCAGACGTTCAGGCTCAGATTGAGGCCGGTACTGCATTCCACCCGCAGGCTTCTTCCAATGGCCTGACCGCCATGGTTGTTACCGACGATAAGTCTGGTGACGTGACCCTGCATGAGTACGAGGACCCGGAGACTGGCGAGACCGCTACGGGCGGCAATGAAGGCGTTCGCGGTAGCGATCAGCCGGCTGCTCCGTCTGACCCCGGTGAGACCACCGGTGATGCTGGTGCCGGCGCGTAGTTAATTCTTTGATGGGCCTTGCGTCTTTCGTGGTGATTCCGCGTAAGGCCCTACCTAAGACTTTTGTCTAGGAATCACCGCCCTGTTTGGCCCCGTAGAGTGCGGGGTCTTTTTAATTCCATAGGAGGAATCACCATGGCGCAGAAGAAGAACACTGACCAGGTTGAGGTCGTGAAGAATGAGACCACCAAGAATGCTGGTGGCGAGGGCCAGATTGTTGACGGTATTTATACCGAGCGTGAGGTTGAGCTGCTTAATGGTGTGAAGGTAGATATTGAGGTCATTGTTGACCGCGATATGCTGCCGGCGTCTGTATCGTCCCTGGCCCATGAGGGAAATATTGAGGGCATGCTGATGGCTCAGCTGACCGCTAAGACCCGTAAGCTGCTGGATTGGACTGGCGCTACTCGTAAGGACCTGCATGAGGTTATTGGTCCGGTTGTTCAGCGTGGCACGGAGCTGGCTGATAAGTAATGTCCGCCCGGCTGATTCTTGAGGATGAGCCGGGTGCTTGGGTGGAGTTCACCTGCGGTGGGGTTCGTTATAGGGCGCGGCGTGACCCTATGTTTCTCGGGTTTGAGGATTTGGGGCAGTTGCTGGAGAATCCGCGGATTCTTTGGCGCTTGTATGACGAATCATCGCGGGTGAAGTCCATGACTGCGGCCATGCTGTCTGGGGGTCTTTCCGGGCAGTTGAAGGCTTATCTTGAGGCTTGTGGGTTGAGTATTTTTAAGCTTGCCCTGGCTGCTCACGCGGTGGAGGATATTGACCTTCTTGAGGTTGATTTGCTGCGCATTGGTCTTGATGTTCGGGATTGGCTGGACCCGGAGGGGCCGTTGTCTACGCGCCGGGTTGTGGCCTTGTATCAGGACTTATTGGACCGCCCGGAGTCTCGTGTTGGGGCTAAGCGCATGGACATTAAGCCGGCCGATAAGGCTGCTTTGGCTGTGTCTTTGTTCCAGACGAGTCAGATGGATAAGGGCTTTGAACACCCGTTCTTGAAGTCTCCCAAGGATTTGGAGCAGGAAGCGGAGCAGGCACGTATCGCTGCGGAAAAGCGTGAACGTATGGGGCAGGACCGGCGTCGTGTTCTGTCGGATGGTTCCGGTAAGTCGTTTAAGTCGTCGCAGGCGGAGTCTTTGCGCATGTTGCAGGAATTGAATCCCACCTAGAGGTGGGGGATGAGAGGTTTTTAATATGGCTGCTGGTTTCGTATCAGTCCCGGTTGTTCCCACCTTCAAAGGCATGTCCAAGGAGTTTTCCGAGCGCCTAGAGAAGCCAGCTAAGGCTTCCGGTGAGCGCGCCGGTAAAGCCATGTCTGAAGGCCTGGGGTCGGGGGTTGAGAACCTTGAGCGTCAGGTTAAAGCCTCTTCCGCTAAGCTGCAGGACCTAGACCGCGCTTATGAGAAGTCGGCGTCCAAGCAGGCAGCCCAGAAGGAAAAAGTCGAGGCCGCAACCCTGAGACTTCGAGATGCTGAGGACAAGTACCAGGCGGCTCTGGAAAAGGGCGATAAGGGCGTTGCTGAGCTGGCGAAGGTCAAGGAGGCTAAGGCTCGTGTTATCGGCGAGACTGAGAAGCTGGAGCAGGCCGAGATTGATGTCCGTGTGGCGGAGCAAAAGCACCAGGACCAGCTTGATGACCTAAACTCCACTCTAGGGAAGCTGCAGGACTCGCAGTCTGGTCTGAATCGCGAGTTGGAAAAGTCCGGTGGCGCTTTTGGTGGCATGGGGCAGGGATTCTCCAGTCTTAAAGGTAACCTGTCCGCCGTTGGTCCTGTCATGGATTCAATTTCTTCTCGCCTTAAAGGCATGGTCGGCCTTCTGGGTGGCGCAGGTCTTGCGGGAGCTTTGAAATCAACGGTTACTGCCGGTATGGATTATGAACTATCCATGAACACGCTTCAGGCGGTATCGGGCGCTAGTGCCGATACTATGGAGCTTGCCGCTAAACGGGCCCGTGAACTAGGCAATGACGTGTCCCTACCAGCTACTTCTGCCGCATCGGCCACTGATGCGATGGTTGAGTTGGCTAAGGGTGGTATGGATGTTGCGGAGTCGATGGATGCTGCTCGAGGCACGATTGCTCTAGCTGCTGCCGCGCAGATTGACGCGGGCCAAGCAGCCACTATCCAGGCGGCCGCGTTGAATACTTTCAGTCTCGAGGCTGACCAGGCGACACGTGTGGCTGACGTTCTCGCGAATACTGCTAACGCCTCGTCTGCTGAGTTGACTGATGTTGCGGAAGGCATGCAGCAGGCAGGTACGGTCGCTAACCAGTTTGGGGTGTCTTTGGAGGACACTTCTGCGATGCTGGGCATGTTTGCGAATGCGGGAATTAAGGGGTCTGATGCTGGTACGTTGATGAAGACTGCGTTGCTGAAGCTTGCTAATCAATCTGCCCCGGCTAAGGGTGCTATTGAAGAGCTTGGTCTGTCGATTTATGACGCTAACGGCAAGTTCGTCGGTATGCGTTCGTTGATGGAGCAGCTTCAAGAGGCTTCTGGGCGCATGACTGATGAACAATACCAAGCGGCAACTGCCACCCTGTTTGGTTCGGATGCTATGCGTCTTGCCGGCATCGCAGCGGAACAGGGTGTAGAAGGCTTCGATAAGATGCGTGATTCTGTATCGCGTAGTGGCGCGGCCCTTGATGTGGCGGGCGCCAAGATGGAAGGCCTTCCAGGTGCGATGGAGAAGCTGCAGAACAACGTTGAAGAGCTTGGCCTTGCCTTGTATGAGGAAATTAAAGGCCCTCTGGAGGTTGTGGTTAAGGCTGCCTCTAAGGCCGTTGACGGGTTGAGCTCGTTTTGGGGATTGCTGCTAAAAATCCCGGGCGCGTCGCAAGCGTTGACCGCTGTTCTGGTGGCGACTGCTGCGGCTGTTGCTGGCCTGTCGGCAGCGATGCTTGGCTCTGTAGGTGTGGCTGCTCTGCTTAATACCGCTAAGGGTGTTATGACTGGGTTGTCTGCGGCGAATGCTGCGGCGTTTGTTGCAGAGACTGCTGCGCTTGAGGGTGTCACCTTAGCTACTGCGCAGGCAACCTTTGCGATGAAGGCGTTTGCTACGGCAATTTTAACTAGCCCTATTACATGGATTGCTGCAGCAGTTGTTGCTGCTGGAGCTGCGTTGTGGGCTTTCTTTACTAAGACCGAAGTGGGTCGTGAGCTTTGGGGTAAGTTTGTTGACGCGCTGCAGTCCGGTTGGGACTGGATTTCTGGTGTGTTTGCCGCCGGCTGGGATTGGCTGTCGGACAAAATTGGCGCGTTCTTCGGCTGGTTTAGCGATGCGTTCAATGGTATGAAGTCCATCCTTGTTGATGGTGATTTTACTGAGGCTTTTGCTAACGCATTTAATGTTGATGAGGACTCCGGGCTAGTTGATTTCCTGTTCCGAGTACGTGACGCGGTACAGGAGCTGTGGGGTTTCCTGCAGGAGAAGCGTGACCAGTTGGCGGCTATGCTGCAGCCGGTTATTGGCATATTGTCTGGTGTGATGCGTGACGTGGTGTCCTCGCTGGGCGATACTTTGGGGGCGCTGTGGGATTCATTGAAGTCTATTGGGGAGTCGTTAGGCTCCGCCCTGGGCAGCGTGGCTGTATCCCTGTTTGAGTCCCTAGTCTCTGTAATCCAATCCTTGTGGAAGGCGTTTCAGTCTCTGTGGGAGGCTGTTCAACCAATTGGTGAGTTCTTCCTTAACTTGCTGCTGCCTGTTTTGAAGGTTGTGGGTGCGGTCATTGGCGGCGTTGTTGTCGGTGCCGTGTTCCTCTTCATTGGGGCGTTGAAGGTTGTGGCTGAGGTTCTTGCGTGGGTTGCGGATAAGTTCGCATGGCTTATGGAGAATATTCTTGGCCCGTTTATTGAGATTCTGGGCCAGGTTGCTGCTTTCATCATTGAAACAGTTGTGTCGGCATTCACGTGGCTGGCTGAGAAGGTTATGGCGGCATTCACTACCGTGTTGGAGTGGATTGGCACGTTCCTGACCTTCCTGCAGGAGAACTTCTGGCCCGTTGTTGAAGCCATTATGGGCTTCGTTGGTGATGCTTTCACGGCCTTGTGGGATGGTTTGTCCTGGGCGTGGGAAAACGTTGTTCAGCCAGTCTTCAACGGTATCTGGGAACTGGCTCAGGTCACTCTCGCAGTGATTGGTACAGTTATTCTTACCCCGCTGCTTATCGCCTGGAATCTTCTTTCGTCTGCTATTCAGTGGGCGTGGGAGAATGTTATCCAGCCGGTGTGGCAGGCCCTAGCCAACTTCGCCCAGGAGATTCTGTGGACAACTCTGCAGACCGTGTTCCAGTGGATTGGTGATGCGTGGCAGTGGCTGTCGGACAAGTTCTCCGCAGTATGGGGCTGGATTCGAGACAACGTCCTCAACCCCATGGTGGACTTCTTCCAGAACACACTGTGGCCGGCCATTCAGTCGGTCCTCGGCTGGATTGCGGACAAGTGGAACTGGTTGTCGTCGATTCTGTCCACGGTATGGGGCTGGATTCGTGACAACGTAATCCAACTTATGATTAATGGATTCCACCTGCTCTGGAATACGGTATCTGCGGTCGCGGGCTGGATTTCTGATAAGTGGAACTGGCTTTATGGCATTCTGCTGAACATCTGGAACTGGTTGAATGAGAACGTCATCCAGCGCCAGATTCGTGGCTTCCACCGTATTTGGGAAGCTGTTTTGTCTGTTGCTGGTTGGATTGCGGATAAGTGGGACTGGCTCAAGGATGCGATGCACGCCACGTTTCAGTGGATTGATGGCAATGTGTTTACGCCGTTCCGTGGTGCTCTCGATCGTCTGAAGGGATTCTTTGGAACGGTTGTTGATGGTATTAAGACGGTGTGGAATGGATTGAAGTCCGCGCTTGCTGCTCCGATCAACTTCATGATTAATACGGTCTATAACGACGGTATTGCCAAGGCGTGGGATACCATTGGTTCGTTCTTGCCGTTGAAGCCGAAGACGGCGACGAAGTTGAGCCCCATTGGTGGTTATGCCACTGGTGGTGCTATCCATGGTCCGGGGTCGGGTACGTCGGATGATATTCCGGCGTGGTTGTCGAATGGCGAGCACGTATGGACGGCTAGGGATGTGCTTAAGGCTGGTGGCCAGCAGGCTGTTTACGCTATGCGTGATGCTATCCAAAATGGGCAGGCCTTTAGCTTTGATGGTAATGACTTGACCTTGTTGCCTAAGCATGTGGATAACAAGAAGGGTGATCTTCTTGGTGCGGCGCCGTCGTTGTTCCCGGCGTTTAAGGATGGTGGCGAGGTTCGCCCGATGTGGGAGCTTCAGTTGGAGCGTGCTCACAAGTGGGCGAAGTCCCGTAGTGGACGACCGTATGTTCTGGGCGGGTCTGCTGACGGTGCTGGCGGTACTGACTGCTCCGGTTTCATGTCTGGTATTGCGGATGTGATTGGCGGCGGTACTGGTGCTCGTCAGTGGGCTACCATGGCGTTTAACGGTGGTGGCAACCAGCAGCACCCGTCTGGCCCGCAGGGTTTTGTCGCGGGTCTTAAGGCGCACACATTTTCTATTGGTGTGACGAACGGAGGTGCTGCAGGCGGTCACACTGCCGGTACCCTCGGTGCGACGTCGCGTATTGGCGCGGTTAACGTCGAGTCCGGTGGTTCACCATCCCTGGTGAAGTACGGCACTGGTGCTGTTGGAGCTAACGATTCGTACTTCACTACGCATTATCACCTACCGATTGGCCCTGGCGGCGCGTTTGTCGTCGGTAAGGGCAGTGGTGGACCGTCGCCGGAGCAGATGATGAATTTCATCCTCGATAAGGCTAAGGGCGCGATAAATCACATCCTTAATCCGATTGAGTCGATGTTGCCGTCTGGCCCGCCCGCGTGGAAGGAAATTCCTCGCGGCGTGTACCGCGCCGGTAAGGAAGTCTTACCTAAGGGGGTTAAGGCTGGTGTGGATGCGCTCGGGGACGGTCTAAGTACTGTCTATGAGGCAGCGTCCGAGGTTGGCGACATTGTTAAGTCTGCTGGCAAGTCTGCTACTGAGTGGGCTGGTGAGAAGCTCGGCCTGTACGACCAGGGTGGTTGGTTGCCGCATGGTGGGTTTGCTCAGAACCTGTCGGGCAGGCCGGAGCCGGTGTTTACCGCATCGCAGTGGTCGAGAATGTCGGACATGATTCGTTCCCTGGGGGACCTTGTTCCAGCGATTGAGGGACAGACTAAGGCGATTGCTAAGGCTGTTGACGACACGGAAGCCTGGGTATCCAAGACTGTCGGCGATATGCAGGACTGGATGTTTAAGGTCGGTGACTATAACAGCATTGAAGGTATTACCGCCCGCCAGGGTGTGCGTCGTGTTCTTGACTTAGGTATCGACCTACCGGGGGCTGATGTAATTAACACGGTGTTAGACGGTGAGGACGCACTGTGGGATTCTCGCGCCCGCGCCGCAAAGAACATGGAAAATGTTGCTGCGAAGGAGGACGCTCTTCAGAAGGCACGTCAGTCTGCTGGAGAGGCGCAGCAAAAACTCCAAAACAGTTCGGAGGAGGATAGAAAGAAGAACGCTGAAGAGGCAGCTAAGGCTAATGAAGAGGTGGCTAAGGCGGAGCAGGAGTTAGCCGCTGCGAGGAAACAGCAGGCTATGGACCTGGACAATATTGTTCTGGTATCGCAAGAGCAGGTCACTGGTTTTATTCCTATGGCTGAAAAGTTTGCGGACCAGCTGGTTAGCCTGGGTGTTCCTGCCGCTGCGGTAGGTGCCGGTTTGGCGCAATTCACTGGCGGACTATCTGCTGTGGCTGCTCTTATTGGCCCTGCGGGTATCACCCTGGGCATGGCTCTTGACATGGTGCAGATTGCTATTTCTATCGTCAAGGCAATTGTTGGGGCGATTAAGAAGGCAATCGCTAAGGTCAAGGAGCTGATTGGCAAAATTAAGGAGTTTATTGCCAAGATTCGTAAGGCTCGACTGGATGCGCTGAAGACGCTTGCTGATGGCTGGGCTATCGGCGCGGATTACGCGAAGCTAGTAGTGGACCTGCAAAGCAGGGTTACCTCTCTGCAGCAGGCTCTGATTCGTGGTGCGAATGAGCAGCGTGAAGCAGAGTACAACCTGATGCTGGCGCAGCACGACCGCTACATTGCGGAAGCTGAAGGCGCGTTGAAGGTAGCTGAGGCTCGTCTGGCCCTGGATGAGGAGATTCGACGCGGCGCGGTTGCTGCTCAGTTGAAGATGATGGGGCTGCATGAGGACTGGGACTCCTACATGGCCTATCAGGCTCTGGAGGCCCAGGGCGTGCTGGAGGAATGGTCGGATGCTGCTATTTCTGCGCTGTTTACGTATGAGAAGGCGCGTGCTGAAGCGTTAAAGGGTGAGGTTTCTGCCCGTCTTGACCAGATTAAGGCAGAGGCCGCTCTGGCTGAGGCTCAGCGTCAGAACGTGCGTAATCAGCAGGACCTACTGAAGGCGCAGGAGCGTCTGATTCGCATGTCCGCTCAGGTGGCGGGCATCGAGTTAGAGGATGCTACTGGCACCGCTGAGATTGCGAAGCTCATGGCTGAAATGGCTGAGGTTAAACAGGCCATGGACCAAAACACTCTAGGACGCTGGGGTGCCGCCATGGGCGCGAAGGGGTCTCGCGCTAATGAGTATCGTGGCCAGAAGGCTCACTATGATGCTTTGCAGCAGGCGCTTTTTGCGGTAGCCGGAGCAACCGGAGCAAACATCGACCAGGGCAACCTGGACCGCACACTCAAACTAATGGGGCGCGCCGCCTATCGCGGCAGCGACCCTATGGACGTGCTTCGCTCCCGCATGCCGGAGTTGGCGCAGGCTGAAATGGCATTGCGAGTCAATGATGCGCTGAAGCCGATTTATGATGCCCGAGACCAGAGGGACGATTTAGCCCGCAAGGTTGAGGACTTCACCGCCGAAGTTGACCTGTACGAAAAGACCACACCGCTGGAGCACACGCTTAAGGGGCTGGACTACACGATTAAATCGTTGGAGCAGTCCTCTGAGGCGTGGGCTGATGGTAACGAGGAGCTACGCGGTGAGTATTTGGCTGCGGCTAAGGCAAATCGTGACGCGGCTGAGGCTGCTGGTGTGGATTGGAAGCTGGACTCGAAGTACGCGAATGCGGGTGTTCGGGACCAGCTTCGTCGTGAGACAACTATTCACCTTGATGGGGAGAAGATGTACACGGCGGACCAGATTGATGAGTTGTTGGCGGAGGTTACTGCCGGAACTAATGGTTCGTACAAGATTGTCCGGTCTGCTAGTGATGTTGCTGTTTCTCGCAGGAAGGAGCGGGTCTAATTGCTGAATGTGGTGTTGATTACCGCTCTGGGTGATGAGTGGCGACTGTCTGGAACGGACCAGGAGTCGGAGGTTCTTGCCCCGTATGGGATGTTGGAGACGCTTAAGCCGGAAGTAACCCGGTCTGATTTGCAGGTCCCCGGTGGTGCTGGTGTGCTGCCGGGGGCGCGGCGTTTCGGGCCTATTTCTACCGTGCTGGAGTTCTACCTGAAAGCCCGTGAAGGTGAGGACCTGGAGGACACGCACCGTAGGTTCCGTCAGGGGTGGGCTGCAGCAACGTGGTCTAACCCGTGCGTGATTAGCATCGAGTCGGATAACCCACTGTCCCCGTTGACATTTGAGTTAGTGGTGGATGGTGTGTTGCCGGGTGTGTCGGTTGATATGCGGAGGCGTTCGGCGGCGACTTTGTCTGTGCCGGTGTTATGTGCTGATGGTGTGGCTAAATCATCAGTGATGACCGGGACAGAAAAAGTCACAGTGACGAATCACGGTGATGTTAATGTATGGCCCAAAATCCGCTATCAGGGCGCTGGGGGAGTGGTAACCAACCCTTCTGGGGCGAAGTTCACCCTTCCACGCGCTGCGGAGGAAACCATCATCGACCTGAACCCTCGTGTGCTTCGCCTAGACGGTGCATTCCCTGAGAATGTGCCGCCCGGGGGCACTGGGGTGTGGGTGTTGCCTGCGGGTGCGCAGCTCGAGTGGACGCTCGGGGTTGCTGACCCGTGGAGCTAAAAAGAGGACTTTAAACATTCGGAGGTGTAGTCCTGCCTCCCCTTTTTATGACCAAATTGAATTTTGTGAGGTGTGAGCGTGGCCGATTGGGCATCGTGGAAAAAGACCGTTGACTACACCGTAAAAACCCAAGGCCGCTGGTACGGAATCGGTAACGCGGACGGAACACCATTGTTTACGCTTCCGATGCCGTCGGAGCCGGATACGCCTGAGCAGTGGATGGAATCAGCAGACCTACAAGTGAAGTTCCCAGCCCGTGAACCTGATGGGAGCGTGAACCGCGCCGCTGAACTTCTTGTGATGGACGCACTAGACAAGTTCGACCCATCCGGCCAATTACCTACCGCCGAGGGAGACTACATGCTCCTGGCAGCGTTTCCTGGCCCTGGTGGTCGTGTGGTGCGTCGTGGTGGGGCAATCGTGCATGCTACTGCGAACGATGAGGACAATGATGGTGTCCCGTCGGAGATTACAATCAACGCACTGAATTGTATGGACGTGTGGCACACCATCCCCGCGGTGTCGTGGCCGGCTGCGTGGTGGAAAGCAGAACCCTACGAGGTGGGGTCGGACGAGTCGGGGATTGAGTATCAGCAGAAGCGGCTGATGGCCCGTGTGGAGCTTGCAACGAACGCCATGTTTGTGTGGAAGCACGGGCCGGCTGCATTCGTGATTCGTCGCCTGGCACAGGAGTCCCTTGACGCCGTAATGAGGTCTCAGGCTGACCCGGATGGTGTGAAGTGGGTCGATGACCCCTACCACGTGGTGGAAGTACCGGAGAAGGACACATCCGCAGAAATCAGCCTCGAGGCCCGTGATGGTTTCCTTTGGGAGACGGTGTCTAAGCAGGCGGAGAATGCCGGAGTGATTCTAGGTGCCTATATCTGGTGGCCGGGTGATGAGCCGGTTAGGTGCTGGTCGCAGGCCACATCAGGTATGAGTGCTCGGGATGTTGATATCACGCCGAGTGAGGGGGAATCATCCCGCACTCTGGGGTATCGGACTTTTGAACACGCGATGATCGTGCTGACAGTAAAGGAGGTGGCCTAATGCCAACACCGTATCTTATTGCTGATTCAGCGCAGGTTACTGTCCTGCGGTCATTGGCCTCTACCGCGTTCGGTAAATACAGCGTAGCCCTACCCGAGGGCGTCGACCTCGAGGATGTGTATGAGGTCAGTGCGCCGGGCAATGAGCTGGCCTACGTGTCCAGCCTTGGCGGTAAGCGGCGTGTGGGTGGCATGTTCCGCAGGTTCGTCAGGGCGGACGTGAATATCACCGCCCAGGGGGAGGACATGGTCCCCGCGTCGGATGTGGAGCGGGTGCTGGACGATGCTGCGAAGCGTGTGTCGGGTGATTTCTTCCTTGAGTCGGATATTACTTTGGCGGGTCTTGGCCCGTGGGTGCCGATGGTGGATTTTCAGGTTGGGGATATTGCCAACGTTGAAATCTGGGGGCGCGTCGTGCCGCTGGCGGTGACGCGGATTGAACCGAAGCGCACAGACCACTCGGACAGTGACTGGTCAATCCACGTTGGTGGGCAGCTGCTTTCTGATTCTGAAGCCCGTCTGGCGGAGAACACTGATATTTATAACGCGGTTGTTAATGACCGTCGTGAGTTGGCTGGCCTGGATGGGAAGATTCGAGCTGAGACTAACAACCGTAAAGCTGATGTGGAGTCGGTGCGTGGTGTGTTGACTGGTGAGGGGGAAGGCCAGGAGGATTTGTTGGCCTCTTTGGCGGGGTTGAATAAGCAGCTTCAAGAGACGCAGTCTGACCCGCAGCCTGGTCTTATTCCCGCATATATTGCGATGAATACGCGCCTGTGGGAGCTGCAGAAGGAGATTAACGCCAAGAATGAGGAGTTTCAGCGCCTGACCGCTGAGATTGACGCGCAGCAGACTGAACAGATTAAGCAGCTACAGGAGGTGCAAAAGCAGCAGGCCCTGGAGTCCCAGGGGCGAATTCGTGAGTTGATGGCCACCCCTGGCGGTACATCAGACCCTGATATTCGTCCTACGTCTCGTGATGATGGTCAGGATGGGTGGCAGGTGAAGTTGACGGACATGGTGGGCGGTTCGCTGTTTTATGTGAAATGGTATGAATCGCGAGATACGACAAGCACCGGCGGGGATTGGGTGGAGCCTAGCAGTGAGCTAGTCAGGACGACTGCCCAAAATAGCGGTTCCTACACATTGCGGGCTAATCCAAAGAATATATACCTTTTCGCCCGTTGGGCTGCTGCTGAGAAGAAGCAGGTTACGGTAGATGAGGCTACCGGCCCGTGGTCCGTGTCGCGTAGCACGTGGTCGAATGTTTTGACTGTGAATGCTCCTGCTAAGACTGCGGAGCAGGTGGCGCTGCGGTTGAAGGTTACGTGGTCAGCAGCTACCTATGACGATACTTACGGTATCCGTATTCGTGCTGGTGGCAGGGTGCTGCAAGAACGGATGATGGAGCATTTGGGGCCGTGGAGCTTTTTGGAAAATGGCCGACGTTGGATGTCTGTGACGGTGTCTAATGCGACGGTGGAACCGGGTGAGGATATTACGGTGGATGTTTATTCGACGGCGACGCTTGCTGGTGGGCGTCGAGTGGAGCAGGTGGAGTTGACTGGTACGTGGATTGAGGAGGTCTAATGCCAACTATTAATGGTGATTTGTTGTTTGTGTCGTCTAGGGCGGCGCAGGTGTCGGAGGTGTGGGTGCGTGCCCCAAAGGTGCGTACTCATGCGGAGGGTGTGGTAACGACTGGGAATGACCGTTTCCCTGTTAAGGATGGGGAAGTGTCGTTTACGGCTGTGCCAGGGCCGGCTGTGCTTGCCCTCATTAGTCAGGGCCGTGCTGTGGACACGGTTCCTATTGTGGTGGGGGAGTCGGATTCGCAGACGCTGCGGCAGGTGGTTAATGCTGCGGAGATTGCGGATGATGCCACTCAGCGTGAAATTGAGAAGCTATCAGCCCAAGCGATTCACCTGGTGGATTCTTCTACGGAGAATGCCCGCAAAGCTCAGGATGGTGCTACCCGTGCCGAGAAAGCAGCGGGCGAGGCTAAGAAGTCTGAGTCTAATGCCGAGGATGCCGCCCGTAGGTCTACTTCTTCCGCTTCGTCAGCTAATCGGTCCTCGGTATGGGTGTCCCAGGCGGAGAGCCGTGTGAAGGAGTCTGAGGCGAGTGCGAAAGAATCTGCACAAACGGCGACCGCCCAAGCGTCCAACGCTGCGGATAGCGCGGGTTCCGCGAAGGATAGTGCGTCTTCTGCTGCCGCTTCGGAAAGTGGTGCCAAGGAATCCGCAACGGCTGCTGAGTCTAGCGCGTCCAAGGCCGCTACGTCGGAGCAGAATGCGTCTAAGTCCGCTAGTGATGCGGCAGGTAGCGCCACCAGCGCTAAGCAGGATGCTGACCGTGCCGCCAACATCGCCGACTCCACTAGCTGGGATGGCGACAAGCTCACCGTCAACGGTAAGACCAGCCCATCGCTAACCGGCCCTACTGGCCCTAAGGGCGAGCCCGGCTCTAAGGGTGATACTGGCCCGGCTGGCCCTCCGGGTGAGGTGACGGAAAAACAGCTGGATACAGCTATCGCGTCGGAGAAGGCCCGCACTGTCGGCATGGTGTGGATGGTTGAAACGGAAGGCCAAGCTCAGACGAAAGAAGCCAGCTGTCAGAAGGGTGATTTTATTCAAGTCGTCGAAACCGGAAACGTCTACCAGGTGGTGTAAATGAGTCTTAAGAAAATAGGTTCCCGCGAGTCTACCGCGTTCGAACTGTCACCCAGAAGTGGTACGGATTCTAAAATTCTTGGCGATTCGCATGTCCTGTGGATGACTCTTTCGGATGCTTATATCTATCTCTGGCCCGGTCGATACCGTATCGACAGGACAGAAGCGGGCAAAATCGAAGTATTGTCAATGAGGACGTGGGAAGAGATAGGCACCTACGATACCTCTATCGTCTACCTAGAGGTGCACAGTAGTGACAACGCCGTTTACTTCTATGGCGGCGGAACCGTATTTATCACTCGTCTTGCATAGAGGAGACCGCCCAAGCGGGTTGGGAGCCGTCCGCAGTGCCCGCCCTCTGGAAGAAACTATAAACACGCACACCCACCGACCGCGCCCTCCGGGGCGCTTTTATTTTTGCCCAAGGAGACACAGCATGGATTGGTTAAACGTCGAGCCGGATAAATACAACCTGCTCAGAAAGAACTACACACCAGGCAGGGGAGGAGCGAACATTGAGTTCGTCACCCTGCACCACATGGCCATGATTGGAGACGTAGACGACTGCGTAAGGGGGTGGCAAGACCGTCCCGCCAGCGCCCACTACGCCATCTCCCCAACCGGGATGATTGGCCAGGCCGTCAATGACGTGGATACCGCTTGGAGTAACGCGAACCTGTGGTCTAATCAGCGCTCCATCAGTATCGAGCATTCTAACAGTGCAGGCCCCGACCAGGATTGGCCTATCTCGGAGGCCACACGGGAAGCGGGTGCGCACCTTGTCGCCGCCTTGTGCCGCTACTACAAACTAGGCAGGCCCGTATCTGGCAAGAACGTACGGTTCCACAGTATTGAGTCCGGTGGTTCCACCGCCTGTCCGTATCACCTGCGCCCCGGCCATAAGTACCACGACCAATACATTCGCCGCGCCCAGTACTGGTACGACCAGATGACTACCGGTAAGACCTCTACGGCTAAGCCGGTGAAGAAAGAAAGCAAGGGGATAACTATGAATGCAGTGGACCAGGTCAACGCCCACACCAGGGCTTTCATCACCGGGTATTTAGGGCCCCAGATTGATGCCCTTCAAGAAGTATGGCGACAACTTCGAGGCCCATCGGGTAACGGCTGGCCCCAACTAGGGCAGAACAGCAAGGGTCAGAATCTCACCCTCGTTGATGCGGTTGCCGCGCTCCGCGCCGACGTGGCACGTATTGAGAAGAAGCTGGACGAAAAGGGGAAGAAGTAAATGGGAAAGCACTATAATCAGGCTGTTCTTAATTCAGTGTCTGAGCGCGTGGCCGAGGCCGTTGCGGTGGAGTTGCAGGAGCAGCCGTGGTGGCTACGCTACAAGGGCACCATCATGCTAGTACTCCAGGCTGTGGCGTGGGTTGCGGGTGTTATCCCCGTGTATTTTGCGGACGCTCCAGAATGGACAATCATCCTCATCGGCGGCATTGGTTTCTTCGTCACCACCCTGACCAACCGTCTCACCGTTGATGGTGTCACCCCGTCTATGGCACCGCGCCTAGCCGGCCAGGCGGAGCGCCGCGAAGCAGCAGAAGCTCCCAACACCCTGCCGGTCTACAACGGCCCCACCACAGCGGGGGAGTGAGTATGGATTGGGGAAGATTTAAGCGCCGCGCCTCCCGATGGCTCGTATCCGACGCTGCCGGGCTGTTTATTCTGGGCAGTATCTCCATTGCTCGCGGCATGTCCTACACGCCCCTGCTTGTGAACCCTGAGCGGAAGCCGACGCATTTTATGGAGAGTGTGCTTAATCCGCCGTCGTGGGCTGTGGTATGGCTTCTCATGGGGGCGCTGTGCCTGTGCGGGGTTAAGTGGCCGAGGTTGGTGCCTGCCGCTGTGGGGGCTGTTGTGGGGCTGCATTCCATGTGGGCACTCAGCTTCATCTTTGCCACCATCTTTGGTGACCTCACCCGCGCTTGGGTGTCCTCCCTCGGTTATATCGGTATTGCCGCCATGACCCTCTACGCCTACGCCCGCGGGCAGACTAGTGAGTTGAAAATAGTAGACGGGAGGTGACGATGATGCCCGTGGATGGGCCACTAGCCACCATCATCGTCGCCATCATCGGCGTTGCTGGCACTGTGATTGGTAGCGTTCTGACCGAGAGGAACCAAAAGAAGAAAGCCGAGCTGGAAACCCGAGGCCCCGAATGGGAATCATTTACTAATAGCATTCGTGAGTGGACGAATGAGCAGCTGAAAGAACGCGACAAGTCCATTGCGGAGATGCGGGGCGAAATTGCGGAACTCCGGGACAAACTGGAGGTGTGGAAAAGTCGGTACTTTATCGCCGTGACCCACATCCGCCAGTGGAGGCTCCGCCACCCGGAAAGTATCGCTGATTTGCCGATTCCTGACGAGCTAGAGAACGATTTCTAGGTTGACCCTCACCCCTTGTGGGTGGGGGTCTTTTTTCGTTTTAGGGGACAAAACGGCCATGCATTTCCACGACATCCACGACAGGAAACCACCGGAAACCACCGGAAACCACGGGATAGGTTGGAAAGAAGAAACCCCCTCCCACCAGCGTTTTTACTGGTAGAAGGGGGTTTCTCAAAAGTGCCCCCAGCAGGATTCGAACCCGCGACACATGGGGTAGAAACCCACTGCTCTAATCCGCTGAGCTATGGGGGCTTACAACGCACTCATAGTAGCCCACGAGGGCGGGGAAACCTAAGCCAGGGTGCGCTGCGGCGTGCGCAGGATGTCCACCAAGTCTTGGGTAGCTGCGGTCAGCTCGCGATCCGTGCGGTAGGCCACGATGGCGTAGTAGCGCGGCAGGTCATCAGCAATGGGGCGGGTGATGATGCCGTGCGGCTGCACAGTAGGTGCGCAATTGGGCACGATGCTGACGCCGAGGCCACTGGAGACCATAGGAATCGCGCTATTGAGGCTGGCGACCTCCTGGGTCTTTTCCGGCTTGAGGCCCGGCCGGCTATTCCACAGGTCATGGTAGAACTCGGCCAGTTCCGGAAGTTCGCGGCTGCGCGGTGGGACAAGCCATGTTTCCTTCTTCAAGTCAGCGAGGGAGACGGGGGATTCCAACTCGGCCAGGCGCTGGGGAAGGGCGACGGAGTAATCGAACGTGGCCACCTGGTGGACGGTGAGCTCGGGGGAGTAGCGGCGGATGAAGGCCTTCGGATCGGACGTCGGCAAGAGCGCTAGGTCCACCTGGCCATCCAGTAAGTGCTTGATAGCGGTGGCCGGCTCGGCGTCATCCAGCGAGATATTGGCGGTGGGGTAAATCCGCTTGAGCTCAGCGAGGGCGGCAGGGGTAAATTCCCAGTTCAAAATGGCGCCGGAGGCGAGGGATACGGTGCTCGCCTTGTCGCCGGTTATTTCGCTGATATGGCGCTGGGTTTCGCTCAGCAGGGCATCAACCTTGACGGCCGTTTCGTAGACATAATCGCCGGCCTCAGTGGTGGAGACACCGGAGCGACCGCGCGAAAGCAGCTGGGCGTTTAGCTCCTTTTCCAGCTTCCGGATGGAAAGGCTCAGAGACGGCTGCGTCATATCGAGGGATTCGGCAGCGTGCGTGAAGGATCCATTGTCTACAACGGCGCGAAAATAAAGAAGTTGACGGGTGTCCATAAGCTCCATAATGGCACATGTAAAGACAAAATGTGTGTTAGGTGAGAAACTAGGTCGCGCTATACAATGCGCACTATGGCAAATGAGCAGGTTAATAGTGTGAATGCGGCGGGCAAGAAGCCCCGCCCTTCCTGGGGAATTTATATCGCAGCGATGCTTATTGCCGGCCTGCTTGCCGGTTTTATTTCCCTGTTCCTCCTGGCTGATTCCCTGGCGGCCCTGGGCATTCCGGACCCCGGCCGCATAACCACCTTTGGCTTGCCGCTCTTTCGGGGTGTGGCGTGGATTCTCATGGCTTTGTCCGTGGGCTCATTCTTAGCCTCGTCATTCCTCATCGCTCCGCGCGGGGACAATGCCGCGCTTATCGATGCCTCCTTGTCCGTCGACGGCCACATTGCCGCCCGCACCGGCACCTGGGCCTCCTTTGGCATGGCGGCCGTGGGGCTCGTGGAAATACCGCTCATTATGTCCGACCTCACCGGCGCGCCCTTTTCTCAGGTATTCAATCCTTCCATTATGAAGATGGCCTTGACGGAAATTTCCACCACCATCGTCTGGGCAATCTCCGTGCTCATCGCCCTAGTAGTGGGCATCCTCGGACTCGTGGGCCGTGGCTGGTCCATGCAGCCGGTCCTGCTTTTCTTGTCCATAATGCAGGTCGTACCCATTGGCATGGAAGGCCACTCCGCGGCGGGCGGTGACCATGATTACGGCACCAATTCGCTCCTGTGGCACTTGGTCTTTGTCATGCTTTGGGTAGGCGGTCTTATGGCGCTAATCGCCCATGGTCGGCGCCTAGGTCCCAACCTCGCTTTTGCGGTGAAGCGCTACTCCGGCATCGCCTTTATGGCCATTGTGGTCTTGGCGGTATCGGGCTTGATTAACACCCTCATCCGCATGAATATCTCCGATCTGGTGGATTCCGCGTACGGAATCATTCTGATTACCAAGTTCGTGCTGACGATTTTGCTGGGCATTTTCGGCCTCGCTCACCGCGAACTCACCATCCCGCAGCTGGGCAAGAACCCGCGCCTTTTTATTCGCATTGCCATCGTGGAAGTAGCGGTCATGGCCGCCACTATTGGCGTAGCCATCACGCTGGGCCGCACTGTGCCCCCGGCGCCGCGCGATCCCAACCTCAACTCGATGCAGATTCTGATGGGCTATGAGCTGTTTGAAAAGCCCACGGTGCTCAACGTGTGGACCATGTTCCGCTTTGACATCATGTTTGGCACCATTGGCCTGCTTTTGGTTGTGGCCTATGGCTACTGCGTCTACCGCGTGCACAAGCGCGGCCTGACCTGGAGCAAGGGGCGCACCGCATGGTTTATGTGCGGTGCGCTGGGCCTGGCCCTTGTGATGTCTACCGGTATGGGCCTCTACATGCCGGCGATGTACTCCATGCACATGTTGGTGCACATGATTTTGTCGATGGCGGTACCGCTCCTGCTCGTTCTGGGTGCGCCACTGACCCTGCTCATGGAGGCCTTTGAGGCAGGGCCGAAGGGAAAACCCAGCCTGCACGACTATGCGCTGGCGGCTACCCAGTCCAAGATCGTCGGGTTTATCACTAATCCATTTGTCAATCTCGTGCAGTACCTATTTTTCCTCTACGTGCTGTATTTGTTCCCGGGCCTATATCAATTTGCCATCTCGGAACACGCCGGCCACCTCATTATGAACTTCGCGTTCATCATCTCCGGCTGCTTCTATTTCTGGGAAATCATCGGGCCGGATCCGCTGCCCAAGCGCCACTCCACCCCGTTCCGATTGGCCGTGCTGTTCCTTTCCATGCCATTCCACCTCTTTGCCGGCGTGTACCTGATGCAGCTGCAAAGTGTGTTGGGTGCAGACTTCTACCAGTATTTGGAGCTGCCCTGGGATCAGGATCTGCTCCAAGACCAACGCGTGGGCGGCGGCATCGCGTGGGGCTTTGGTCAGTTCCCACTGGTTATCGTCTTTGGCAAGCTCTTCCTGGATTGGCTCAGCGATGATCGTGCTACCGCCCGCCGCCACGATATGCAGGCGGATGCGGACGATGATGCCGAACTGGAACGCTATAACGCGATGCTGCAGGATATGGGCCACGGCGATGAATCAAGTTTCCGCGGGCGCTAGCCTGTGGATAACCGGCCCAAAATCGCCCCCCAAACCCGAGTTTTGTTGACGGGTGCAACAAGTTATTCACAGGGTAGGGGTTGCCGGCATGGTGCAGCTTGCGTGCCGGCATCAGGATATGGAAGCGAGCGAGGAAAACCGAACTCGCCTATCCAACTATCCAGCAAAGGATTTTCTAGCACCATGTCCCAATACCCAATTACTTTGACCGGTCGCCTTACTCGCGATCCCATCCTGACCAAGACGTCAACTGGGGCCTATAAGGCTAAGCTGCGCGTCGCCTCTTCCCGCCGAATTCCGGACCGTCAGATCGATGCCGGCGCTACTGACCCGGAAGGCAACAACCCTAAGGCCCCGCAGTGGCGCGACGTGGACCACCTCTACATCGACGTCGAAATGTGGAATCAATTCGCCATCAATGTGCGCAAATCCCTAGCTAAAGGCATGCCGCTGGTCATCGTGGGCTCCTTAGTTACAGAACAATGGCGCGATGACCAGGGCACCGATCACTTCCGCACGTTCATTAAGGCGCAGTATGTGGGTCTGGATCTGAACCGCCACGTTATCGGTACCAAGCGTCTCGCTCCGCAGTACAACCAGGAAAATATTGCGGTCCCAGAACTGGGGGACAACGCCATCGAACCGGACGTGGACCACAGCCTCCCGCCGCAACAGGCAGGCCAGGGAGATACCGCTGCCGATACCGCGGCGGATCGCTATCTAGCCGAGCGCGCCGCAGCCGCACGGGGTGGGGAAGAAGATTCCTTCGACGACGCGGAGGTGGAAGAGGAGGCTGCCGAGGCGGAATCTGCCCCAGTGAACGCTTAAGCGTTTCCCCACCGGCTTGATCGCCTCGGGTGTACCTGACCCGAGGCACTTGGGCGGTGGTTCTGATGTAGTGTTTGTGTAGATAAATACGTCTCCCAAATTTTTGCAAAGGGGTAAAAGTGGGCGAATTCATCTACACGATGAAAAACGTGCGCAAGGCAATTGGCGATAAAGTCATCCTTGACGATGTAACAATGGCGTTCTACCCAGGTGCCAAGATTGGTGTGGTCGGCCCTAACGGTGCCGGTAAGTCCTCCATTCTGAAGATTATGGCCGGCCTGGACCAGCCTTCCAACGGCGAAGCTTTCCTGGATCCGGGTGCGACCGTGGGCATCCTGCAGCAGGAGCCGCCGCTCAATGACGAAAAGACCGTGCGCGGCAACGTCGAAGAGGGCTTGGGCGATATCTTTGAAAAGAAGCAGCGCTTCGAGCAGATCGCCGAGGAAATGGCCACCAACTACAGCGACGAGCTCATGGAAGAAATGGGCAAGCTGCAAGAAGAGCTGGACGCCGCCGATGCATGGGAGGTTGATTCCAAGATCGAGCAGGCGATGGAAGCTTTGCGCTGCCCGCCTTCCGACGCCCCAGTGACCAACCTTTCTGGTGGCGAGCGCCGTCGTGTAGCGCTGGCTAAGCTCTTGCTCACCGAGCCGGACCTGTTGCTGCTCGACGAGCCTACGAACCACCTGGACGCCGAGTCCGTGCAGTGGCTGGAGAAGCACTTGGCCGATTACCCGGGTGCTGTCTTGGCCGTGACCCACGACCGTTACTTCCTTGACCACGTCGCGGGCTGGATCTGTGAGGTTGATCGCGGCAAGCTCTACCCGTACGAGGGCAACTACTCCACCTACCTGGATAAGAAGCAGGAGCGTCTCGAGGTTGCTGGCAAGAAGGATGCGAAGCTGCGCAAGCGCCTGAAGGACGAGCTGGAGTGGGTTCGCTCCGGCGCAAAGGCCCGCCAGGCCAAGAACAAGGCTCGTCTGGAGCGCTACGAGGAGATGGCTGCCGAGGCCGAGAAGTACAAGAAGCTCGACTTCGAAGAGATCCAGATTCCTACTCCGCCGCGCTTGGGCAATAAGGTTGTGGAAGTCAAGGACCTGCAGAAGGGCTTCGATGACCGCGTCCTGATTAAGGACCTCTCCTTCACCCTGCCGCGCAACGGTATCGTGGGCGTTATCGGCCCGAACGGTGTGGGTAAGACCACCCTGTTTAAGACCATCGTTGGCTTGGAGCAGCCGGATGCAGGTTCCGTCGAGGTGGGCGATACTGTCAAGCTGTCCTACGTGGACCAGAACCGTGAGAACATCGACCCTGAGGCAACCGTCTGGGAGGTTGTCTCCGGCGGCCTGGATTACATTCACGTTGGTCAAAACGAGATGCCGTCGCGTGCTTACCTGTCCGCTTTCGGCTTCAAGGGCCCAGATCAGCAGAAGCCATCCAAGGTGCTTTCCGGTGGTGAGCGCAACCGCCTGAACTTGGCGCTGACCCTGAAGGAGGGCGGCAACCTGATCCTCCTCGACGAGCCGACCAACGACTTGGACGTGGAAACCCTCGGCTCGCTGGAAAACGCGCTGGAGAAGTTCCCGGGCTGTGCCGTGGTCATTTCCCACGACCGCTGGTTCCTGGACCGCACCTGTACCCACATCTTGGCCTGGGAAGGCAATGTGGAAGAAGGTCAGTGGTTCTGGTTCGAGGGTAACTTCGGCGATTACGAGAAGAATAAGGTCGATCGCCTCGGTGAAGAGGCAGCCCGTCCTTCCCGCGTGACCCACCGCAAGCTGACCCGCTAAGTAGCTAGCGCCTTAACTGAGGAGAATGATGGCAACCCCAAGCGTGCACACGTACCGTATTCAGACCCGCTGGTCGGACTTTGATATGTACGGCCACATGATGAACGCAAACTACATCGAGCTCGCCCAGGAAGCGCGCCTGGCCTTTGCGAAGGAACATATCTATTCCAAGGGGCTCGACTTCGTTGCGTTTGTACGCCACCTGGACGTGGACTTCCTGCGCCCGATGGAGTTCAAGGACACCACTACGGTGGAGGTGGAAACTACCATTTCGCAGATTGGTACCACCTCGTTTACCACCACTCAGAAAGTTAAGAACGCCCAGGGCGAGGTCGCGGCAACCGTGGATTGCGTGCAGGTAGTCATTGACCGTCAGCAGCAGACCCCGCGTCCATTGACGGACCAGGAAAAGGATATTCTGCACAATACCGCCGCTAACTAGCAGCGGAGCAGAGCACAGATTAGAAAGGCAGGGCCCGAAGGCATGGTCACCGAGACTCTAGAAATTGGAAGCGGTGGACCTGGCCTTCGGGCCCTTGTCACGCGCGCAGTCGGCTTGGACGCGGGCGCTTCGGTGCGGCTGCGCCAGCTGACTGACGACGTCGTCGATGTCTTTGTCACCACCCCCTTCGAGGTGGTTGCCTCCCGCCGCGTCCAAGGCGTCGCGTCCCGCGATGGGGCTGTGGTTTCCGCGGCCACGCTCGCCGAGCAGCTCAAAGAGCATGAATCTAGCGGCACGTTAGATTTGGGTCCCGCCCGCGATCCATCCTGGCCGGGAGCTTTGCCGCCGGCCACGGGCTACAGCGTGGTCGATACCTTGCCGGTTACCGTGGTGCGCGATCTATCCGATAAAGGCCAACAGCTTACCCGGCAATTTTCTGGCCCTATGGGCCCGCCGTCCAGCTTGTTGAATCAGACCGTTGTCACGGTGGAAGGCGATGGCGCCACGGTCGAAATCCCCATGCGCATGATTTTTGCCTGCACCAACCTGGGGCTTATTCCTGGATTTTCCGCCCCGATGGATGTGCCGCGGCACTTGCGTGTGGCTCAGCTGGGCCGTTGGGTGCGACTCGATGCCCCCTTTGGCAGCATTTACCGTTCCACCCGCTTGTCCCTGTTCTAGCTTTCGCCGCCGGGGCACGTCCCCCTGGTGTTCAACAATTTCGGTGTACCAACGCCCCATAATGGGCGACGTTGCCCGAAAAGTAGTCTGTCTTAGGGGTAGGGGATCCTTGGGTCGTGTCGCCCGAAACCTTGTGAGCAGCGCGTTTAGCCGGGTCGTTAGCGTAATGCTACCCCCGCAGTGTGAATTCACTAGCAGAGCGCCGCGCGTAAACGTGCTCTGCGTTACTCTTACATGGTCGATGTAATTTCTTGCACCCACAAGGAGACTATGTAATGCGTATTGCAGTGCCAAAAGAAATCATGAATAACGAGAATCGCGTGGCTCTTACCCCGAGCGGCGCGCAGACCCTCGTTCAGGATGGTCACGAGGTCCTCATTGAGACCGGTGCCGGTGAGGGCGCTTCTTTCCCGGACTCCGAATACGAGGCTGCCGGTGCCAGCATCGTTGGCACTGCGGAAGATACCTGGGCACAGGCAGAGCTGCTGCTGAAGGTGAAGGAGCCGCTCGAAGCTGAGTACCAGTACCTGCGCCCAGACCTCACCGTCTTCACGTACCTGCACCTTGCGGCGGACCGTCCGCTGACTGAGGCACTTGTCGACGCCAATACCACCGCCATTGCCTATGAGACGGTCACCGACCGCCACGGCACCCTGCCGCTTCTCACCCCGATGTCCCAGGTAGCTGGCCGCCTTGCTGCCATCGAAGGCACCCACCACCTATTGTCCACCCAGGGCGGACGCGGCCTGCTGGTCTCCGGTGTTCCGGGCACCCAGCCGGCGCGCGTCGTAGTTATCGGCGGCGGCCAGGTTGGCGCGTCCGCTGTTGCAATGGCTCACGGTCTGCGCGCCGAGGTGACGGTGTTGGACCTCGATCCGCACGTTCTCCAGCGCTTCGATGACCAGTACGCCGGCGGCGTGCGCACCCTGATCTCCGATCCAGCCACCATCGATAAGGAACTGCAGGAGGCCGACCTCGTCATCGGTGCCGTCCTTATCCCGGGTGCCGCCGCGCCGAAGCTGGTGCGGGAGGAGACCGTCAAGAAGATGAAGAAGGGCGCGGTGCTCGTCGACGTAGCCATCGACCAGGGTGGTTGCTTCGAAAACTCCAAGAAGACCTCCCACGATGAACCGACCTTCAAGGTGCATGACACCCTGTTCTACTGCGTGGCGAATATGCCGGGTGCGGTGGCTAATACCTCCACCCGCGCGTTGTCTTCTGCGACCCTGCCGTACATCCGCGCGGTGGCCAACGACAGCCTGGATGCCGCCATCAAGCGCTTCCCAGGTCTGGAAGGCGGCGTTATGACTCGCGGTGGCCGTCTGGTCTCCGAGCCTGTACGTAAGGCCTTTGACTGGGAAGACTAGTCATCGCCCGGCGTAGTCTGCGCTAGATACACCACAAGCCCGGCGCCCCGCTAGAAACGGGGCCCGGGCTTGAGCTATCTGCGCTGAAGGGGATGGAGTTGTTATGGTGCTTTGTTGATCATCATGGCGGCCACGCGCTGCATGTGATCCCACATCATCTCGCGGTAGGCGGGTGGGATGGTTTCCTCGTCGATGTCTGCGAGGGAATTGCCCATGAGTTCTAGCCACCGGTCGTGCGCCGTGATATCGATGGGGTAGGGGGCGTGGCGCATGCGCAGGCGCGGGTGCCCTCGGTTTTCAGAAAATAGCTGCGGGCCGCCCCAGTATTGCGCCAAGAACCAGGTAAGGCGCTGTTCTGCGCCTTCCCAGTCGTTATCGGGGTACATCGGGGCAATGACATCGTCCTCTTTGACCTGGGAATAAAAGCCGTGGACGAGGCGCTCAAAGGTCTCCAT
The DNA here is from genome assembly GCF_030229085.1 of Corynebacterium sp. MSK158. NCBI lineage: Bacteria > Bacillati > Actinomycetota > Actinomycetes > Mycobacteriales > Corynebacteriaceae > Corynebacterium > Corynebacterium sp. MSK158. The sequence goes on along the minus strand of NZ_JASPHJ010000006.1, from coordinate 19,002 downwards.
GCCACCGATGGCCTCATAGACAGAATCCATTTACTCTTCTTCTTCCTTGCGGGGATCGGAAATACCGATGCCGTGCGGGTAGGGGGTAGTAATACCTTTAGTGTGCATGACATTGAGCACGCGGGACTGCAGGAAACGCTGTACGTCCCACTGCTTGCCGGGCAAGGTCTTGGTTGAGACGCGGAAGGATACATAATCCGGCTCAAAGCCAGACATGCCGTCCACTCGGGGCGTGCTGAGGATGAGCTTGCGCACCTTATCGTCCTGCGCGGCTTCTTTCACCGCGTCCTCGATGACTTCGCCGGCAACCTCTGGGTCATTAGAAAGGCCTACCGGAATCTGGATGCGGGCAACGGAGTACTCATCGGAGTGGTTGGCCACCTGGAGAATTTCACCGTTGCGCACGTACCACAGGGCGCCATCAATATCGCGGACCGTGGTGATGCGCAGGGAGATGGACTCAACATCGCCAAAGACGCCATTGCCCAAATCGACCACATCACCAATGCCGTACTGGTCCTCAATGAGCATGAAGATGCCAGAAAGGAAGTCCTTCACCAGCGCCTGTGCACCAAAGCCGAGGGCAACGCCGATGACACCGGCGGAAGCGATAAGCGGTGCTACGTTAACTTCTAACTCATCCAGGATGGCGATAACGGCCCACACCCAGACGAAGATGGCGGCAGCGGAACGGGCTACGCCGGCAAGTGTTTTGATGCGGGAGGCGCGCCGGGTCTCGCGGGTTTGGCGCATGGCCTCTTCTTGTTGGCTGAGCTCGGGACGATTGGCACGACTCTTGAACTTCCCGCGCAGGCGCTGCTTATCTAGTCCGGAAGACTTGATGCTATTTTCGGCCACTTTGTTGATGACTCTGCGGAGGAGCCAGTGGGCGATAATGGCCAGAATAAGGATGATGGCGATGCGAATGGGGCGCTCAATAAGCCAGCTTTGCACCTTCTCGTCATTCCAAAAATTGGACACGGACTCGATGGCCGAGTCCGTGGTGGAAGCGGCGGAGGCTAAAAATTGCGTATTCATCATTCTTTCTTAGTCGAGGACAATATGAACGGCGCCCATTGTAAGGGCAGAGGCTGAAAGGGGGATGTGTCGTGGGTGTGCGAGAGTGTGAAAATAAATACCTATCTCTCCGCTAGAAATGAACAGCTTGGTCTAGACTGTGGTGCTATGACTGAACGCAGCACGCAGAACCTCGCTCAAGGCTTTACGTCCCGTTCCATCCATGGCGGCTATCACCCGGACCCGCACATGGGCTCAATCAACGTGCCGATCTATGCCTCGACCACGTTTGCACAAGACGGCTTGGCGCAGCTGCGCGGCGGATTCGAATACGGCCGCGTGGCCAATCCGACCGTGCGATCGCTCGAGCGCACCCTAGCGGCACTGGAAGGCGCGGAGTATGCACGCGTGTTTTCTTCCGGCATGGCCGCTGCCGATACCTTGATCCGCATCCTGGTGCGCCCAGGGGACCACGTCATTTTGGGCAATGATGCCTACGGCGGTTCCTACCGTCTGCTCAATGATTTCACCGAGTGGGGCGTGGAGATGTCCATCGTGAACACCAGCGATACCGCTGCGGTTGCGGCCGCGGTCCAAGAGAATACCAAGCTTATCTGGCTGGAAACGCCCACTAATCCGGCGCTAAATATTACCGATATTGCCGCGGTGGCCAAGATTAAGGGCAACGCGCAGGTGTTGGTGGACAATACTTTTGCCACGCCCTACCTGCAGAACCCGCTGGAACTCGGCGCCGACCACGTGCTGCACTCGACCACCAAGTACCTGGGCGGGCATTCCGATGTGCTGGGTGGCGCGGTAGTTACTAATGACGCCCACGTGGACGAGCGTCTGCTCTACTTCCAGGGCAATGTGGGCGCGGTGAGCTCGCCTTTCGACGCCTACTTAACCGCCCGCGGCATCAAGACGCTGTCGGTGCGCATGGACCGCCACTGCGCGAATGCGCAAAAGGTAGCAGAATTTCTGCAGGGCCGACCCGAGGTTAAGCAGGTGCTCTACCCGGGACTCAAGGATCACCCGGGGCATGAACTGGCGGCACAGCAGATGCGTGGCTTTGGCGGCATGATGTCTGTGCGCTTCCACAGCGCGGAGCATGCCAAGCAGATTTGTCTCAATACGCGGCTTATCTGCCTGGCAGAATCGCTGGGCGGGGTGGAATCGCTCATCGAGCACCCAAAGAATATGACCCACGTATCCGCGGAAGGGTCCGAGCTGGTGCCGCCGGAGGATCTGGCGCGCATCTCCATCGGTATCGAAGACATCGATGACCTGCTCGCGGACTTGGAGCAGGCCCTCGACGCGCTATAGGCCGCGGCACTGGGCCCATAGCGCAGGTGCGGTGGCTAGGAGCGCACCACGGCAAGAAGGGAACCGGCAGCCTTGTCGGTTTCTTGCAGCATGAGCGGGTCCGTGCCCGGCATGGGAGAAATGGTGGTGTCCGGCCACTGGGAATAGGTGGGGATGCCCACGATGTGCAGGCGCGCATCCAACTCGCCGTCCGGATGAACGGTGCGACGTGTGGCCCCATCGGTCTCTGGGGAGCCGGTGGGCTGGCCGTGATCGGGGAAGGGGCGCACGCGGGCGGAATCCACCAAGCAGCGCGTCATGGCATCGCCGGCGGTGCGGATGTCGGGGCGGTGCATAAAGGCGTCGACAAGCGTGGGCGCCGAAGCCGAGCGCGGGCCGGAGGTCAAAGTGAAGTGATCGGCCTCGATGGATACGGTGGGGTGATCGCCTAGGAAGTGGGCCAGGCCGGCGTCGACAAGCGCGAGCAACTGGCGCACGCGGAAGAGCGGTGGGCCGGAACCGATCATCTGGCCAAAGGACATGACCTGGCCGTAGCGGCCGGTGCGGGACTCACGGGTGTAGCGGCCCTCTGCGCCGAGGATGGAGGCCGGCTTGCGCGATTGCGATAGCGACCACAGCGCGGCTTTGATGGGGGAGTCATGGCCGGCGGCGGCCTCCCGAATATCGCCTTCCATGGACTGGGCAATGTGCTCAGTGAGCTCAGCGATGTCCCCGGTGAACCCGGCAATCTGGTACATGAGATCGTTCATGTCCCATGGCTCGGTGACCATGGGGGCAATGGCCTCGCCCAGCTCATCGGGGGCGGTGGCATCGATGACCTCGAGGATTTCTGCGCGCGGGCGGAGAAGCGAATCCGGGCGCACGCGCTCTAAGGTGGTGATATAGGCCTCGTAGCTATCGCGCGCGATGGCGGGCCAAACTTGGGCGTCAAAGTCGATGTCCTGGGTGCCACTGAGCTCCGCAATGACATTTTTCAGGCGGCGACGAGGCATGGTCGGCGGCAGCTCGCCGTATTCGGACTTGGGGTGGTAGGGGTAGCCGCGGCCGGAGGAAATGATGAAGTTGGGCTCCTGGCCACAAGGCTCATAGCGCAGGCCGGAGCGTGCGGAAGGGTCCTCCACGAATGTGCCGCCGCGCTCGATGGTGGTCAGCGCCATGATGTCATAAAAGCCCATGCCCAGACCGCGCACCAGCACGTCCTCGCCGCCCGGAATGGCGGCGTAGTCCTGCTCTACCGGGTTATTAGGGGCGATCCAGTTCAAACCGGAAGCGGCCAACTGCTTTTCTTGCTCGTTGTATTCCGGAACCATCCAGCCATAGGCCAGCACCGTGGCATCGGTGCGCACCTCGGAGTCATCAGCCAGTCGGAGGACGTCTACGCCCTCGTCCTCAGTGATGGTCTCCAACCGGCTGAAGTGATTAACAGTGGAAATGCTCTTAGGCAGGCGTGCAATGACCACGTCATAGACCCAGCGCAGGTACTCGCCATACAGTGCGCGCGAAGGGTTGGACTCGGGGCGGGTGGCCGCGAGCTCTTCGCGGTAGTCCTGGGCAATATGTGCGGCCGGTGGATGCTGCTCGAAAAGGTCGCGCTTGGCGGCGGAGATATTCTCGCCATCGCCGCGCAGCAGCTGAATCCACTCGTACTGGATGGGGCCCTCGAGCACAGGGGCATCCACGGTGGAGCCGGGCTCGGTAAAGAGGGTGACCGCGCCGGCGCGAGTATTCATGCACAGGGTCTTGGTTTGATCCGTTTCCCAGATGCGGCCGGCGCCATGTTGGGCGTCATCGATGAGGTGGACGGTAATGGGGTCGCTGGAATCGTCCATGCGGGCAGAAAGGCGTTCCAAGATGGAAATGCCGCGCGGGCCCATGCCGACGATCGCGATAGCTGGAGTAGACATACCTCCTATCGTGCCATATTCAGGCCCTTTCAGGATCATTGGACGTGGCAGTTAGAATAAAGTAGACTATCTGGTCTACCGAGTTCTTGTCGGGTCGCCGTTTTGGCAGGTAAATCGGTAGACCGTCCAGTCTTGTAATTGGGGGTATGGGTGTGGTCTAATGGGCGAGTACTACTTAAGACTTAAAGGAACTCGAGCTTTTATGAAGCAAGTATCTCGGCTCCTGCGGCCCGTGGCCGCGGTCCTGGCCAGTGGCGCGCTAGCTCTCTCGCTTACCTCGTGCGCCTCTACTTCCCGCGCCGCGGAAGATGGCATGGTCACCTATGTCGAGCCCAATATGTTCAACAACCTCTATCCTCCCTCTGGTGGCTATTACCCCAACGGTGGTGTGCTCAATAACATCACGGACCGCCTGCTCTGGCAGGACCCGGATACCCTCGAGCTGCACCCGTGGATTGCGGAGGAGATGCCCAAGGCAAACAAGGACAACACCGAATTCACCTTCAAGATTCGCAAAGGCGTGACCTACTCTGATGGCTCCCGCCTGGATGCCGCGAACGTGAAGAAGAACTATGACCTTTATGCCCTGGGCGACGAAGATCGCATGCTCACTCCATCGGAGCAGCTGCCCAACTATGAAAAGTCCGAGGTCATCGATGATTACACGGTGAAGTTCTACTTCAGCGAGCCTTCCCCGGGCTTCCCACAGTCCACCTCCGTGATGAACCAGGGCCTGCTTTCTAATGCCACCCTGGATTTGGATGACACCGGCTTCGCGCCGGGCAATGCCACCGCGATTTCCGGTTCTGGTCCCTTCGTCATTGAGGAAGAAGAGCTGGGCACCAAGCTGGTGCTCAAGAAGCGCGAGGATTATGACTGGGCGCCCCCGGCCCGCAAGGACCACCAGGGCCCGGCCGATATTGAGGGCATCAATATCGTGCTCGCGGCCGAAGACTCCGTGCGCGTGGGCTCGCTTGTAGCCGGCCAGTCCTATGTCGCGCGCCAGATCGAAGCCCCAGATGAGAAGCACCTGAAGGATAAAAACCTGCAGATTTTCGCCGCCCCCACCCGTGGCGTAAACAATAGCTTCCACTTCCACTTCCGCCATCCACTCTTGGAAGACAAGCGCGTGCGCCAGGCCATCATCCACGCCATTGACCGCGATAACATCCTGGACACCCTCTTTTCTGATTCCTACCCCAAGGGCACATCGATCCTGGCCAAGACGGCTATTGGCTATAAGGATCAGTCCGCGAACTATGCCTTCGATCCAGAAGAATCTAAGCGCCTCCTCGATGAGGCCGGCTGGCGCCCAGGAGAAGATGGCATTCGCGAAAAGGGCGGCAAGCGCCTGTCCGTGACCTTCAATGAAGCCGTCCCACAGCCGCGCTCTAAAGAGATGTTTACCAAGGCCCAGGAGATGTTGAAAAACGTCGGCATCGAGGCCAACCTCAACCCAGGTGACCGCTCTGCGCAGCAAAAGGCCATGAAGGATCAAGACACCGTGCAGGTACGCCACACCATGACTGGCCGTGCCAATGTGGACACCTTGGCCACGTGGCTGGATGGCACCGGGCGCAATTCTTTCCTCAACTACGACGAGAAGACCGACAGCTTTGGCGATGAAAAACTGCAGAAAATGGTGGAGGACTACTTCAACCTCAGCAGTGAGAAGGATCGCCTCGCCATGACCGGCCGCATGCAGGACTATCTGTCCGAACAGGCCTATATCCTGCCCATGTTTGAAGAGCCGCAGGTCTATGGTTTCCAGCCCTATATCGAGGGCTTTAGCACCGAGGCCATCGGACGCCCATCGTTCTATGCGGTAGACATCAACCCCAAAGAAGGGGAGGACTAAACCATGAGCCTGAAAACTATTGCCCTGCGCATCGGCCAAGCCGTGCTCGTTATCTGGGCAACCTTCACCCTTTCCTTCATTCTTTTGGCGGCCTTGCCTGGTGACGCCGTAGCGACCCGTTATGACAACCCCAACTTGGGGCTCAACGCCGAACAGCTGGCCGCCATCCGCGAGGTTTATGGTGCCGATGAGCCGATCTTAAGCCGCTACTTCAGCGCGCTCGGCGGGTTCCTTACCGGTGATTTCGGCTTCTCGGTCGCCACCGGTACCGCCGTATCGGAGATGCTGGCAGATGCCCTTCCTTCCACGCTGGCGCTGGCAGTCTTCGCCTTCCTCGTAGGCGTGGTTCTGGCCTTCCTGGTGGCTATTGTCTCTACCTTCGGCCCATTTTCCTGGCTGCGCAGTTTCTTCCGCAGCTTGCCTTCCGTGATGGTTTCCCTGCCCACCTTCTGGATCGGCATCATTTTGATCCAGATATTCTCCTTTGGTTTGGGCTGGGTGCCGGTCATCGGCGCGAGCGACGCCGAAAGCCTCATCCTGCCGGTAATCACCCTGGCCATCTTCGTGGCCGCGCCGCTGGCGCAGGTACTGCTGCGCTCCATCGATGAGGTAATGGATATGTCCTTCGTGCAGGTTGTACGTGCCAAGGGTGCTAGCGGTGCCTGGTTGTTGTGGCGCAACGTCTTGCGCAACGCGCTGCTGCCGGCACTGACCATGGCCGGCCTTACCTTTGGTGAGCTCGTCGGCGGCTCCGTGGTGACGGAAGCGGTCTTCGCCCGCCACGGCATCGGTGCGCTCACCGTGGATGCGGTGGCTAACCGCGATACCTCGGTGCTGCTGGCCATTGTGGTGCTAGCCGCCGCCGTCTTTGTCCTTATCAATCTGCTTGTGGACCTGCTCTACCCAGTGCTTGACGTGCGCCTGCGCGAGCGCGAGCACGAGACTGCATCTAACTCCGCCACCGCTGCCACCACCGCCGGTACCACCGCAACGAACGAGAAGAAGGTCCAAGCATGAAGCTTAAATCCACACAGCTGAAGCTCACCCCGGGCACCATCATCTCGCTGATTGTGCTGGGCCTGGCGGTGCTCTGCGCCCTGTTCCCCCAACTATTTACCTCCCAGGACCCTAACCAGGGCGGGGACACCACGGCGCTATTGCAACCCAGCTTCCAGCACTGGTTCGGCACGGATGCCGTCGGCCGCGATCTCTATACCCGCGTAGTCTATGGCGCGCGCCAATCCCTACTAGGCGCGCTGCTGGCCGTACTTTTTGGACTCATCGTCGGCACCATCTTGGGCATTATCGCCGGCGTGCGCCGCGGCTGGGTCGATGCCGTCATCATGCGCATCGTGGATGTGCTGCTGTCCATCCCCGGACTCTTGCTCTCCCTGTCCGTCATCATCGTGCTGGGCCACGGCATCTTCAATGCCGCCATCGCCGTAGGTATTACCTCGGTGGCCACCTTTGCGCGCCTTGCACGCTCCCAGGTACTTAGTGTTGCCGACTCCGATTTCGTCGAGGCCGCCTATGGCTCCGGCGGTTCTTCCTTCCAAGTGCTCGTGCGCCATATTCTTCCCAATTCACTCACCGCGGTCTTCGCTGTAGCAGCCCTGCAATTTGGCCTGGCCATTTTGCAGCTAGCCACCCTTGGCTTCCTGGGCTATGGCGCTCCGCCCCCAACCCCGGAATGGGGCTTGCTCATCTCTGAATCGCGCGATTACATCGCCACGGCCGGCTGGTTGACCATCGCCCCGGGCATTGTCATCGTCGCCGTGGTCCTCGCGGCTAACCACCTCAGCCAGACACTGCGAAAGGCGGCCTAATGTCCCTGCTTAGCATTAGTGATCTATCCATTACCTACCGCACCGCGCACGGTGAGGTAGAAGCGGTAAGCGGCATTGAGCTCGAGGTAAACCCTGGCGAGATGACCGCCATCGTTGGCGAGTCCGGTTCCGGCAAGTCCACCTCCGCCATGGCCGCCATTGGTCTGCTGCCAGACAATGCTTCGATTGTCTCCGGCACCATTACTTTCGACGGCCGCGACGTGACCCAGTATTCCCAAAAGCAGTGGCGGGAGCTGCGTGGTCGCCGTATTGGACTTATTCCGCAGGATCCGAATAACTCGCTTAACCCGCTCAAGACCATCGGTGCCTCGGTGGAGGAGGGCATGGCCATCCACGGGCAGGGTGATAAGGCCTCCCGGAAGAAGCGCGCACTGGAGCTTTTGGAGCGCGTGGGCATTGATGATCTGCAGCGCCGCTATCACCAGTACCCGCATGAGCTATCCGGCGGAATGAAGCAACGCGTGCTCATTGCCGCGGCCGTGGCATTGGAGCCGGAGCTCATCATCGCCGATGAGCCTACCTCCGCGCTCGATGTCACCGTGCAGAAGATCATCCTGGACCTTCTGGATGAGATGCGTGAAGAGCTCACCATGGGCATCCTTTTCATTACCCATGATCTGGCCGTGGCGGGTGACCGTGCCAATAACATCGTGGTGATGGAAAAGGGCACCGTCCGCGAGTCGGGCGTTGCTGCCCGCGTCCTCACCGATCCCCAGCACGCTTACTCCAAGCGCCTGCTTGCCGACGCCCCCTCGCTCACCGCCCCCACTTCCTCCCAGGCCGCATCTCCTGTGCGGGCCGCCGCGCCCGCGCAACGCGAAACCTTGCTCGAGGTGGAGGGGCTGAGCCAACGTTTCGGGGATTTCACCGCGGTGGAGGACATCAACTTTTCCGTGGCCCGCGGCACCACCCATGCATTGGTGGGGGAGTCTGGTTCCGGTAAGACCACCACCGGCCGCGCTATTTCCTTGTTGAGCACGCCTACCTCCGGCAGCATTCGCTTGGGCGGGGAAGACATTAGCTCCGCCCGTGGCAAGCGTCGCCGCGAGCTGCGCCGTTCGATCCAGATGGTCTACCAAAATCCTTTTGGCTCGCTGGATCCGCGCTTGAGCATTGGCGATACCATCGCCGAACCGGTGCGCAATTTCACCGGCGCTTCCAAGCGGGATGCGCGTGCCAAAGCCCGCGAATTTCTTGATTTGGTGGCCTTGGATTCTTCCATGGCTTCCCGCCGTCCCCGCGAGCTTTCCGGTGGCCAGCGCCAGCGCGTGGCCATCGCCCGCGCCATGATCATCGAGCCCGATCTCGTGGTGCTTGATGAGGCCGTGTCCGCGCTCGACGTCACCGTGCAGGCGCAGATCCTGCGCTTGCTCGACGAGCTGCAGCGCGAGCTGGAGCTTACCTATATCTTCATCTCCCACGATCTGGCGGTAGTCAATCAAATTTCCGATACCGTTTCCGTGCTCTCCCACGGCACGCAAGTGGAATCTGGACCTACCGCGCAGGTCTTTGCGCATCCGGAAACCGAGTACACGCGCCAGCTAATTGACGCCATCCCAGGCTCCCGCTATCGTGCCGGAGACCTAAACTTGGGGCTATAACCGCGCCCCAGAAAGGTTGGACTGAGAATATGACCGACATTATTAATGAGCTCTCCCACGCCAGCGCCGAGGTGCAACAGCTGCGCCGTGCGCGCCATGATGCGCAGGACAATGCGCAGCTGAGCTTTAGCGCTTTGCTCGAGCCTGCAGAACCAGGCGAGTTCTCTTATACGGAGCGCTATGCCGTAGCAGCTTTTACCGCTGCAATCTACCAGGCGAGCGAGGCTGCGGATTTCTACTTCGACTTGCTGGAAGATGAGGCCGACGAGGACCTTGTTGCCGCCGTGCGCGCCGCGAGCCAGCGCGGTGTGTCCACCGGCCCGTATCACCAGGGTGATTTCCTTATCTTCGGTGATACCGCCGCGGAAGCCGCGCTGGGCACGCGCCTAGCTGCGACCTTCGATTGGGCGCACCTTCTGGCCTTCCACCCTAAGGACGCCTCCCCGCAGGCGATCGGACACCTCGATGCCGCAGGATGGTCTGCCACGGACATTGTCAGCCTGTCCCAGCTGGTGGCATTTTTGGCCTTCCAGCTGCGCGTGGTCCACGGCCTGCGCGTACTTTCTGGCGAGGATTCCGCACCCCGCCCCGCAGCCGAGCGCACCGCCGGCGTGGCCGATCCGGGTTGGAAGGCTACCAAGACTACGTTGCAGCCCGATACCGTGCTGCCGGACCACTTTGTCAACCACTCCCTGGGCTGGAAGCCCTGGGTAGAGGCGCTGGCGAAGGAGGATTTCACCGCGGTGCATACCGATGCCCTCATCAAGCCCGAGCGCATCGATTCCGAGTACTTCCGCTTGCTCGCCCGCGACCCTGCGGCCTTGAAGGCGCGCACGCTGACTGACCTGGACATTTTCTACAACACCGAAGGTGGGCTCTCCCGTGCGGACCGCGAGCTCGCCGCTACTGTGGCTTCGCGCTACAACGGCTGCGAGTACTGTGCCTCCGTGCACCAGGCGCGGTGCGTGCAGGAAGGCGGCGACCGTGAAATCGTAGACCGCCTCTTGGACGAGGGCATCGATGCTGACCTTGGCTCAAAGGAATGGGACCTTATCCGTCGCGCCGCCGTGGCGCTCACGGAAACCCCGTTTGCCTTTGATGCGGCACTATGCGCGGACCTGCGTGCGGCTGGATTCGATGATCAATCCATCCTGGACCTGATTTATGCTTCCTCCTTCTTCAACTGGGCTAATCGCTTGATGCTCACCTTGGGGCAACCGGACGTGCCTAAGCGCTTCCGCTAGCTGCCTACCGGCGGCGACTGCTCCGGCGCGGCGCTGAAGGCGAAGGATCCCTATGATGGGGCGGCATGACTAATACTGAGAACGTCACCGCACCAGCACACTCGGAGAGCGAAGCCCCGCAGAAGGTCGCCGTCGTCACCGGCGCTACCGGCGGTATGGGCCGCGAAATCATCGCTGACCTAGCCGGTGATTACCACGTGTATGCACTGGGCCGTAGCGCGGCAGAACTGCCCGAATCGGACTCCATTACGCCGGTAGCCATCGACCTCGTCGCCGGCCTCGATGAGGGCATGAAGCTACCGGAGCTAGACCGCGTGGATGTACTCGTCCACGCGGCCGCGCGAGCTACCAAGTACTCCGTGGAGGAAGCCACGCCGGAAAATTGGCGCGCGCACATGGACCTCAACGTGCATGCCCCTGCTGAGCTGACCCGCGCCTTGCTGCCGCAGCTGCGCAAAGCGGAAGGCACCGTGGTCTTTATTAACTCTGGCGCTGGACGTCACAGCTACGGCGATAACGTCATCTACGCGGCGACCAAGCACGCGTTGTATGCACTCGCCGATGGACTGCGCATCTCTGAGCCGGGAATCCGCGTATCCACCGTGGCTCCAGGGCCTACCGATACCCCGATGCTTAAGGGGTTGCAGGATTATGATCCCTCCCAGGTTATTGCCCCGGCTGAGGTGGCTCGTGCCATTCGTACCGTGGTGGAGGCAGGGCCCACCACCCAGCTGACGGAAATCCAGGTCAGGCCGCGAATTGAGCTACATCTGCGCAAGTAAGAACGCAAGTGGTGGTAATGGACATCACACATTAATGGGTTTGGTTTCCAGGGGTGTCCATTACACTCGGGGGCTGTGAATTCCCAAAGCCGAAAGCGGCCCGCCTATCTCCGTATCTCGGATGCCCTACGCGACAAGATCGAACGCAATGAATTAGAACCCGGTCAGCGTTTTCCTACCGAACGCGAATTGGTCCGGGAATTTCATGTCGCGCGCATGACCGTGCGCCACGCCTTAGACATTTTGGAAGTAGAAGGCCTCATTGCCCGACGCCGCGGGCGCAGTGGTGGCACCTATGTGCGCACGGTTCCCCCTACACTGAGCCTGACCAACAAAGACAATATTGTCACCCAGCTGCGCGAGCGCGGGCACGACACCGCCGTACGCGTGGTCTCCGTCAATAAAGCCCACGTGCCCAAGCATGTGGCAGCGGTACTGGGCGTTAGTGATTCCACCTTTGCGTGGGATATCAAGCGCCTCTATACCGTCGATGGCAAGCCCGTCATCCTTTCGCGCTACACCATCCCGGTAGATATGGCTCCCGATCTCAATCAGCACGATCTGCGCGAGCCCATTATGGAAATCCTGGCTGGCTACAACCTCAAGCCCGTCTTTAAGCGCGAGAGCATGCGTGCCGCTACCGCTCGCACCGAAGAGCAGAAACTTTTGCACGTGAGCCGGTCACACCCACTGCTTCGGTTCGTGCGGCTGCTAAAGACTAAGTCGGGCGCGGTCTTTGCCTATGTTGAAGAGTCGCTGCGCTCTGATATCGCCAACGTCGAGGTGGTCCTGGGTGAGGATCCCGCGCCGCAACCTCTGCCGGGCCAGGGCAACGGCGCGGGAAGCCGGCTTAGCTAGCGTCGACCTGGCGGTTGCGCAGCGCGCGGGCCACGCGGTCACGCTGCTCGGTGACGGTACGGCGCAGGCCACCCGGCAGCTCCTTTTTCAAGAAGGCATCGGCGCGGTCCAGGCCCTTGTGCGTGATATCCCAGGAAGGGAAGAGACCCGTCACGGTGGTAAGCGCCACCTCTGAAGACTGGGAAGACCACACCTTTTCCGCGATATCGAAGAACTCTGCGGTGGGCAGGAACTCATCGCTATGCGGGTAGAGCAGGCCTTCCAGCTTGGAAGTGAGCTCGCGGTTGGTGAGATTTCCCGCCACGATTTCTTCCCATACCGCGCGCTTGTTCTCGGCGGTTGCCACGGCTGCGCGGGCACGCAGGGAAGAGTAGTAGCCGGTGGCGGAATTATCGCGCTCGAGTTGCGCATCCGTGGCAGCAGCGGCGTCCTCTACCGCGCCATCTGCGGCGAGTGCCGCCAGTGCGGACCAGCGCAGCCCCGCATCCGCGGAGGACTCGAGTACGCCCCGCAGGTACTCGCGTGCGCTATCATGCAGGCGAATCTTCGCCAGCGCCTGGGTGCAGATGATGGAGCGCTGGGCATCGGGGCTGTGGGCGCCGTCGAGGAGGGCGTCGGCAAGCAGGGTGCTCTGAGCCGCCCACTGTGGATCGGCATAGTTCTTCAGCGCGCTAGAGGCCTGCAGGACAATGCGTTCGAGGACGGCGAGCTCCGTCTCCGCCTGCATGCCGCGGGCAACCAGCTGGATGAAATCGCGGGCCCGCATAGTGCCGGCGCGGGTCATCTCCCAGGCGGTGGACCAGCACAGGGTGCGGGCCATGGGATCGGCGAACTTATCAATATTGTCCAGCAGGAATTGCAGGGAACCCGCGTCCAGCTCGATGAGGCAATAGGTCAGGTCATCGTCGTTGGGTAGGAGGAAGTCAATGTCTCCCAACTGGCGGCCGATGAGCTCTGGAATCTCGGTGGTAGCGCCATCGATATCCATCTCGATGCGATCGGTGCGCACCACCTTGCCGTCCTGCAGGTTATACAGGCCTACCGCCACGCGGTGGGTGCGCAGGGTATCGCCGGCCTGGGTGAGGTAAGCATGGGTAATCGTGCCAGACTCATCCGCATTGAGCGCCACGCTGAGCGTATTGATGCCGGAGGTCTTGAGCCACTGTTGCGCCCAGAAGGAAAGGTCGCGGCCGGAGGCCTCTTCTAGGTGGCGCAGCAGATCATCAAAGGTGGCATTGCCCCATGCATGGGCGGCGAAGTGGCGGCGCACACCGGCGAGGAAGTTGTCGCGGCCGACATAAGCCTGCAGCTGCTTGAGCACCGAAGCGCCCTTGGCATAGGTGATGCCATCGAAGTTTTGCTCCACCGTTTCGATATCGCTGGCGTCGGTGGAAATCGGGTGGGTAGTCGGCAGCTGATCCTGCTGATAGGCCCAGGATTTTTCCACATTGGCAAAGGTCACCCACGCGGTATCGTATTCGGTTTCCTCCGCCTGGGAGATGGCGGCGGACCAGGTGGCGAAGGACTCATTGAGCCACAAATCGTCCCACCACTGCATGGTGACCAAGTCACCGAACCACATATGGGCCAACTCGTGTAGGACGGTATCGGCGCGGCGCTCGTACTTATAGTGCGTGGCCTGGGAAGTAAAGACGTACTCATCGCGGATGGTGACGCAGCCGGCATTTTCCATCGCGCCGGCGTTGAACTCCGGCACGAATATTTGGTCATACTTGCCAAAGGGGTAGGGGAAACCGAAGTTGCGGTGGTAGAAATCAAAGCCCTGCTTAGTCTCCGTGAACACGCGCTCGGCATCCAGCGCGTGGGCCAGCGAAGCGCGGCAATAGATGCCGAGTGGCACCTCGAGCTTTTGGGCCGGCTTACCCTCTGGGTGTGCGGTCAGCTCGCCGCGCCAGGTATCGGTGACCTCGTGGTACGGGCCGGCGCACAAGGCAACCAGGTAGGTAGATAGTGGGTAGTCAATAGCCGTGCTGGCTACATCGCCCTCCCAGCTCATCGGGCCATTGCTAATGATGGTCCACTCTTCGGGCGCCTTGAAATGCAGCGCGTAGGTGGCTTTCATATCCGGCTGGTCAAAGCAAGCAAAGACGCGCTTGGCATCGGCGGTTTCAAACTGGGTATAAAGGTAGACCTTGTCATCGGCGGGGTCTACAAAGCGGTGCAGGCCCTCACCGGTGCGGGAATACGGGATCGTGGCGGTGACTTCAAGCGTGTAGTCGGCCACCTGGAGGCCAGACAGGGGAATGCCGTAGGTGGGGTTATAGGAAGCAGTGGGCAGGGGATTGCCGTTGAGACGTACCTCCTGGATTTCCTCGGCGCGTAGATCGATAAAAGTCGAGCCGATTTCCCGCGAGGTAAAGCTCACCTTCGTGGTGGACAGGAAGTGGGTGTCTGAATACTTGAGGTCTAAAGTGACATCGTAGTGGTCCACCTCGATCATTCGGGAGCGCTGAACCGCTTCCTCGCGAGTCAGGTTTATAGAGGTCATGGCCTATATTCTCCTTCTAAGTCGAAAATAGTTCTGCATCCACAGTAGTCGTGCACCTAGGCTGGTGGGGCAAACTTTTTCAATCAGAGGAGTATTTATGGCTGACGCAGTAAAGTTCTGGTTCGACGTATCCTGCCCCTTCGCTTGGGCCACCTCGCGCTGGATTAAGGAAGTGGAAAAGGTGCGCGACATTGAGGTGGAGTTCGAGCCTATGTCCTTGTCCGTGCTTAACGACGGCCGCGATCTAGACTCCACCTACATGGACATGATGAAGGCTAACTGGGGCCCAGCCCGCGTCTTTGCCAAGGTCAAGGCCGAACGCCCTGAGAAGGTAGACGAGCTCTACACTGCGATGGGCACCCTGGTTCACGCCAAGGGCAATGGCGGGCGCACCGGCTTTGGCGCTTATGATGACATCATCGCTCAGGCCCTAGCGGAGGTGGACCTCCCAGCAGAGTTCGCCGAGGTAGCCAATACCGAGGAATGTGACGAAAAGCTGCGCGAGTACCACCACAACGGCATTTCTTCTGTGGGCGATGAGGTAGGCACCCCGGTTATCAAGCTGGGCGAGACCGCCTTCTTCGGCCCAGTCATTACCCGCATCCCTACCGGTGAAGAAGCAGGCGAGCTTTTCGACGCCTCCCTGCGCCTTGCCCAGTACCCCTACTTCTTCGAGCTCAAGCGCTCCCGCACCGAGATGCCGCAGGTGGAGGAGGACTAAGCGGTCTTTTCACGTCGGCGCAGCTGAATCGCGGCGCCGACGCACAGTGCGATGGTCAGCGGGGTCAAGATAAATGCCGGCAGACCTGCGATATTGATAGAGGGAAGTTCCATGCCGGTCCGAAAGTCGTCCCACGCGACAAGCGCCCAGGAGGCCCACGAGGCTCCAGCGAGAAGCGCGATAATGCCGGCCGCAATCGCTCCCCCGTTGGCCCGCGGGTTCCCGCGCACCTTTTGTGCAATCCACCACACACCCAGGCCTAGGTGAGCCAAAGTGGCAAGAATGCTCGCGATAAGCGGGAGGAGGAAGCCTCCGGCGCCGGAAACCTGAACGCCAAGCAGGATGATGCAGGCAAGAAGGCTCCCGCCGTAGAGCGCAAGGACTGGTTTGGTTATAGGCATGGCTTTCCTCCTTTATAGCGATCGTGGCTGCCCGCGAGCTTATCAGGAAAATGTAATACGAAACAGGGTGGGCGCTAAGCCTCCTCAAGGCGCGCCGGGCCGGTAGGATATGGGCCATGCGCGTATATCTAGGAGCAGACCACGCAGGTTTCGAAACCAAGAACCTGATTGCTGAACACCTCACCAAGCAGGGCCACGAAGTCATTGACTGCGGCGCCCATACCTACGATGCCGAGGATGACTACCCGGCATTTTGCATCGAAGCGGCACAACGCACCGTCAATGACCCGGGCTCCCTGGGCATCGTGCTTGGCGGCTCCGGCAACGGCGAGCAGATTGCCGCCAATAAGGTCAAGGGTGCTCGCTGCGCACTGGCGTGGTCCGCAGAGACCGCCCGCCTTGCCCGCGAACACAACAATGCCCAGCTCATCGGCATCGGTGGTCGTATGCACACTGAGGAGCAGGCACTGGAAATCGTCGATGCTTTCCTGGACCAAGAATGGTCCCGCGCGGAGCGCCACCAGCGTCGCATTGACATCTTGGCGGAATACGAGCGCACCGGCATCGCTCCGGAGCTGCCGGAGGCCTAAGCCACGAAGAATAAACGCCGCGGACCAAAGTTGGTTTCGCGGCGTTTCTGTGTGCGCACCGGCTGAGTCGGCCGAGGCGCTAAGGTTTAGGCGTCATTCATGTCATTCGGGTGCGGACCGCCACGTCCCTCTTCGCCCTCATCCAAGGCGGTGATGGCAGACATCTCGTCCTCGGTGAGCTCAAAGCCGAAGACGTCGAAATTCTCCGCGATGCGCGATGGCGTGGCGGACTTAGGGAAGAGGATGACGCCATTTTGCAGGTGCCAACGGATGACGACCTGCGCTGGGCTGACATCGTGCGCCGCAGCGGCGTCGGTGACCTCGGGCGCGTCCAAGATATCGCTCTTACCCTGGCCCAAAGGCCCCCATGCCTCGATAGCTACGGTGTGGGCGCGGAAGGCGTCCAGCTCGCGCCAGCGCTGCAGGTAAGGGTGAAGCTCAACCTGATTGACCGCCGGCTTGACGTCGGTCTTGAGCTCCAGCTGGTCCAGGTGCTCGAGTTCGAAGTTGGAGACGCCGATGGACTTTGCCTTGCCCTGCTTCTGCAGCTCGATGAGCTGTTGCCAGGCCTCGACGTAGGTTCCCTTCGCCGGGGTAGGCCAGTGGATGAGGTAGAGATCTACATACTCTAGGCCGAGCTTGTCCAAAGACTCATCAAGAGCTGCGGCGGCATCGGTCTGGCGGTCATTCCACAGCTTGGTGGTGACAAAAAGTTCCTCGCGCGGGATGCCGGACTTGGCAATTGCCCGGCCCACGCCTTCCTCGTTGCCATAGATAGCGGCGGTATCGATATGGCGATAGCCCACGCGCAGGGCCTCGGCTACCAGCTCTTCGGTCTTATCCGGATCCATCTGGAATACGCCGAAGCCCAGCTGCGGGATGGTATTGCCGTCATTAAGGGTGATGTTAGGTACGCTCATGCGCCCCAGACTACCTGCCTACTGCAGTGGGCCGAGCGTGATGAATTTATTCCATGTCTCCCACTCATCTTGCAGGCGGGCGCGCTCGTGGGGTGGGGTAGCGGTGCCGTCGATAAGCGCGGCGTCAATCATGCGCACGCCATTGTCAAAGAACAACGCGGCGTGCCCCGAGGCGCCGTGGCGCAGCACCGGAACCAAGTTCAACCCATCGAAGGACAGGCGCGCATTGGGTCGCACATCCAGCCCGGCAATGGCGGCGAGGGTGGGCGCCAAGTCAATAGGGGAGACCAGCTCGTTATTCTCCCCGCTTTCCGCCACGCCCGGCCACAACACCGACATCGGGGCATTTCCACCTAGCAGGGAGCAGACGGCAATGACGCCTTCAACCTGGTCGAGTTCCTCCAGGCTGGGCTGTTCTAGCAAGCGAAAGACGTCTTCACCGGCAGGGTGCGTGTCTTCACGCACCTCGTAGCCCACCCCAGCAAAAACCTCACTGATGCGCGTGGTGGCTTGGCGCTGTGGGTACTGTCCGGTCAGGGTACCGCGGCGGGAGTCCGCATAGTTCTCCGAAGGCACCCACGTGTTTTTAAACCGAACGCCGCGCAGTGCGGACTCCGGCGCATGGTCAAAGGTCGCAAGAGTGATATCCATGGACTCAATTCTATGCTTGCCGACGCCCCCTTCGGCCACCTTTGCCCACACAAATCACCGCCGCGGATCTAGTCGAGCTCTAGTCCCTCGATGCCGTGCACAGTTACGGTCTCTGAGAGCGGCGCGCGGCCCGGAGCCGTATTAAAGACTGGGCTAGATTCATCGGCCGTACCAAAGGTAATGGCGGTGACCAGCTTGTAGTCCTCGTCCACGCCGAGGAATTTACGTGCGGTTGGCGCAATCAGGGAAATCATGCCTTGCGGGATGCCGTGATAACCATGTGCCTCGAGGGAAAGCAGGAAGTTTTCGGTGTAGGTTCCCTGGTCAAAGGCGGCGCGGATGCGGTCGCCCATCGGCGGGATAAAAAGCAGCACCGCATGGGGCGCGCCAAAGAAGCGCAGATTTTCGCGGACGAACTCTACGCGGCCTTCTTTATCCTCGCGCTTAATGCCAAGCAGCCCGTACATCTTGGCGGCCAGTTCTTGGGAACGCTGGGGATGGATGCCCTCACCATAATCTGTGGTGAAGTCTGGGCTAAGGCCGTTGGTATCGAATTCCTTGATCAATGCGGCGCTAAGCTCCTTGAGCTTTTCTCCGCCCACCACGTGCACGTTCCACGGTTGGGTATTGGAATTGGACGGTGCGGATTGAGCGTCCTCCAAGACCTGCTTGATGTCTTCTACCGGCATGGGTTCCGGGTTAAGGGTCAAAAAGTGTGTCCGGAATCGCGGATTTTCACGGATTGACCTGTAGGTTTCCGGAAAGTATATGCT
>NZ_JASPHJ010000064.1:0-206 GCF_030229085.1 Corynebacterium sp. MSK158 | reverse complement strand
CACACAACCATGCACACAAAAAATAAAAAGTACATTGGCACACTATTGAGTTCTCAAACATCATCCGCACACCACAAGAAAATTAACCTCCCGTTAACTTCTCGTTGGCGGCTCGTACAAACTTACTCGAATCATTGAACCCTGTCAAATCCTTGAACCAAGCCCGTACAAAATTCGCAAAGAAGTAACCTCCCGGCTACCTCGCG
>NZ_JASPHJ010000063.1:0-231 GCF_030229085.1 Corynebacterium sp. MSK158 | reverse complement strand
CTCACGGTGAGTACCAAAAGGAAAATGGAGACAAGCCATGCAGCGGATTCATCAACGAAGCCGCTGATCAGCCAATGCCAGAATTTCATGATTCCGGAAACCGGGTACATGAAGAACTCGAACATGGTTTTCCTTTCGGAGAGGAAGTATGGTTTAGGACATGACAAAAGTTCTGGGCGAACTCATGCTAACCATTGGTTTGGTTTTAGTTCTATTTGCATTCTATGAAGC
>NZ_JASPHJ010000062.1:0-231 GCF_030229085.1 Corynebacterium sp. MSK158 | reverse complement strand
AGCTAGCGGCAAGGCAGCAAAGAGCCCCCTTCCCTCCCAGCTTTCACGGGAATGAGGAAGAGGGCTATTTTCGCTTTCTAGGAAGCTTCAGCCTTAAAGCTCGTCGGTGTTCGTGCTGCTCGGCGTTTTCGTCGGCGGTTTCGCTCTGCCCACCGAGCGCCTGGCGGTGGGATTCGGGAAGCTGCGGCAGGGCGGCCCGTGAGGGCATCGACCAGGTGATGAGGATCAGGC
>NZ_JASPHJ010000061.1:0-231 GCF_030229085.1 Corynebacterium sp. MSK158 | reverse complement strand
GCGCGGGAGTGGGCGACCATGTCTTCCCACTCCACGTACTTCTTTCGCTCGCGGCCTTCGCGCTCGCCCAAAGCGCGCTCAGCGGCATCGAGGCGCTGCCAATCCTGCCACGTGAGGTAGTCGATGCCCTTATCTGCGAAGGCCTCGGTGATATCGTCGGCGGTGGGGGATGGTAGGGTGCCCGCGGCGGCATCATCAAGCAGCATGCCAATGGTTTCACTGGCATCGGAC
>NZ_JASPHJ010000060.1:0-235 GCF_030229085.1 Corynebacterium sp. MSK158 | reverse complement strand
ATACTGCAGGGACAGGCCGGCACAGGCTGCAATCAAGCAGACAGCGCCCAAGGCGATGAGCCAGTAGTACAGGAAGATGACGCCAAGGCCCAAGAATCCGATGGAACCTGCCATGGCCAGTGGCCAGATGGAGCTCGGGGAGAAGAAACCCAAGATACCAGCGGAGTCTTCGGTCTCTGCTTCTTCCCAGTCTTCCGGCAGAACGTCGCTGCGGTTATCGGTGAAGTGAAGGTAG